>NZ_PDZF01000009.1:0-148906 GCF_002743425.1 Sporosarcina sp. P7
CACCCGTTCCCATACCGAACACGGAAGTTAAGCTCTTCAGCGCCGATGGTAGTTGGGGGTTTCCCCCTGTGAGAGTAGGACGTTGCTAGGCATGCGAAGCCATTCCCTTTGGGGAGTGGCTTTTTTGTGTTTAATACTAAATATGGACTAAGTTTAGAGTCGAGTGATTGTAAATCTTGGTTAGGTGCTCAATAAATCATGCTAAGCGCTCTATCGTCTTGCTTATCCGCTCAATGAATTGCGCTAAGCGCTCTATCGTCTCGCTTACTCGCTCAATGAGTTGCGCTAAGCGCTCTATCATCCCGCTTACCCGCTCAATGAATTGCTCTAAGCGCTCTATCGTCTTGCTTATCCGCTCAATGAATTGCGCTAAGCGCTCTATCGTCTCGCTAACCCGCTCAATGAGTTGCGCTAAGCGCTCTATCGTCTCGCTTACTCGCTCAATGAATTGCGCTAAGCGCTCTATCATCCCGCTTCCTCGCTCAAAGCATCCAGACAATCGCTCTATATCAATGGCAAGAATCCACTCATTAACCCATCAAGTGCACTATTCATCCCCCTTATTTGACTATACGATCCTTGTCATGCCTTCTATCCTTCTCGTCCACTCCACAAGCGTCTATCATAATCTACAATTTAAAAGACTTTCCTTGAGTTTTTAACTAAGGCGCGATACGATTATCCTACTTGTTTAAAGGAGTGGTGCAATGGTAATGATATTAATAATTTTCGCAATCAATATTGTCTATGTTACTTTCATGACAATACGAATAATTCTGACACTTAAAGGCTATCGTTATATTGCTGCAACTGTGAGTATGATAGAGACGGTAATATACGTCATCGGACTTGGTTTAGTACTTGATAATCTAGATCAAATCCAAAACTTGATTGCTTATGCGCTCGGGTATGGCATCGGGGTTATTATTGGTTCGAAAATTGAAGAACGTTTAGCACTTGGTTATATAACGGTTAACGTGATAACGGCAGATATTGATAAGGAAATGCCCGCTGTGTTGCGACGACTTGGATATGGCGTTACAGACTCGGCAGCTAATGGATTAAGTGGTTATCGTTCAACTATGCAAATTTTGACGCCTCGTAAATACGAAGTGCAACTGTATAAAACCATAACGGAACTAGATCCGAAAGCCTTTATTATATCGTATGAACCTAAGTCGATACACGGTGGCTTCTGGGTGAAGAGTGTGAAAAGAGGCAAGTTATTCAAATGAGTAAACAAAAGATCTGGTTTGATAGAGAAGAAAATGAAACGCTTGATGAATGTTTGGAAAGAATTCAAAGTTTGGGATATACCGTTGTTGCCAGAAGAGAGAAACCCCTATTTAAACAGGTTGGAGAAGAGTATATTCCAATTAGACAACAAACACAGTTTCAAGCTATCAAAAATAGCTAATAACTGTCAAGGGAAAGAGAACTAGCGTTTAACCATTCATATGTCAACTTAAAGACGAATGATTGTAAAAGACCTATAATGTAATGTTCGTCTTTTAGTTGACGGATTATGTATTAATTGATAATATAATAAGAGTAAATGAGTTCCCCGTATATGCTGCAGAATTGGCTGTGGCGTTTCTACCAAGACACCGTAAATGTCTATACTATGTGGGAAAGCAATTTTTCTTGGATAATCATGGAGAATGGCTAAGTTACGATAGCTACGTATCCATATGGGTAAGGGTCCTTGAAAGTTCTGCTTTTTGTGCATGTGAAAAGTGGAGTTTTCAAGGACCTTTTTATTATTTCATATTAAATCATGTTGTGCATGAAGGAGCGGATTAGATTTGGAACCGAAGATTGGTATCATAATGGGCAGTAAGAGCGACTGGGAAACAATGAAGCATGCATGCGACATACTGGATGAACTAGGAGTTCCTTATGAAAAGAAAGTAGTGTCGGCCCACCGTACACCCGATTTCATGTTCGACTATGCGGAACAAGCGGAGAAGAAAGGATTATGCGCTATTATCGCAGGAGCAGGCGGAGCTGCCCATCTACCAGGGATGGTTGCAGCAAAAACGCTAGTTCCTGTTATTGGTGTGCCTGTGCAGTCTAAAGCATTGAATGGTATGGACTCGCTGTTATCCATCGTTCAAATGCCAGGAGGTGTACCTGTAGCGACTACGGCAATTGGTAAAGCGGGCGCTACAAATGCAGGCCTCCTTGCGGCTCAAATGCTCTGTGCACAAGATGAAGTATTACGCAATAAACTGCAGCAAAGACGCGATGAAATGAAGCAAATCTCGCTAGAAAGCAGTGGTGAATTAAATTGAAAATGATTCAACCAGGACAGACAATCGGTATCATCGGTGGAGGGCAATTGGGACGGATGATGGGACTTGCGGCCAAAGAGGCTGGTTTCAAGATTGCGGTCCTTGATCCAACAAAAAACTCTCCATGCGGACAGTTAGCTGATATCGAAATAGTGGCATCATATAATGATGAAGAGGCATTGAACGAATTAAGCCAAGTAAGTGATGTTATTACATTTGAATTTGAAAATATCGACTATGAAGGTTTGAAGCGACTGACAAAGAAAGCTTACGTACCTCAAGGTGCTGAGCTAGTCCGTATCACACAAAACCGTATCAATGAAAAGGCTGAAATTCAAGCAGCTGGAGTACAGGTTGCGCCTTACATAACCGCTGAAACATATAAAGAGTTAGAAGAGAAAATTGATGATCTTGGGTTCCCCTGTATCGTGAAAACTGCTTTTGGAGGCTATGACGGTAAAGGTCAAGTAAAGCTTGAATCGAAAGAACAAATTGAAAGTGCCAAAGATTTATTTACTCATTCTTCTTGTATAGCGGAGGCTTTTGTGCCATTTGAAAAAGAGATTTCCGTTATCATTCAAAGAAACCCAGCAGGACAAACATATTGCTTGCCAATTGCTGAAAATATTCATAAAAATCATATTTTGCACGAATCGATTGTACCAGCACGAGTAGAACAAAGAGTTTTGGAGCAAGCAGAAAATGCTGCAAAGAAAATCGCAGGCCATTTAGAATTAATAGGAACACTAGCAGTTGAGATGTTCGTTCTGCCTGACGGTGAAATCATGATTAATGAATTGGCACCGCGCCCGCATAACTCGGGTCACTATTCAATAGAGGCATGTAACATCTCACAATTCCATCAACACGTTCGTGCAGTCTGCGGTTGGCCGTTACGTGAGCCGAAGTTATGGGGGTCATCCATAATGGTGAATGTACTTGGGGAACATGTAGCACCGCTTCAAGAACGTATCGCGGACTATCCTGATTGGTCCATTCATTTATACGGCAAAGCAGAAGCAAAAGAAAAACGTAAAATGGGTCACGTGACGATTATGACAGAAAACCTTGAAAGAACTTTGCAAGAAATTGAGCAGTCTGGTATTTGGCAAGATATTAACTAATAAAAACTATTATTTCCACTTTGGGAGGAACTGACAATGACGAAAGTAACAATTTATGTAACACTACGTGAAAGTGTTGTAGATCCACAAGGCATTGCGACAACTGAAGCACTTCAAAAGATGGGCTACGAAGACGTAAAAAGTGTACGAGTTGGGAAATTAATTGAATTAGAGCTTGATGGATCAGAACAGACAATCGAAGCACGCGTGAATGAAATGTGTAACGATCTATTAATTAATAAAGTCATTGAAGATTACCGTTTTGAAATCGGGGAGGTTGCCAGCAAATGAAGTTCGCCGTTCTAGTATTCCCAGGTCTTACTTGTGATCTTGATATGTACCATGCAATTGAGGAAACAGTAAAGCAAGATGTTGAATACGTTTGGCATACAGAAGCCGACCAACTCGATTCATTCGATGCGGTTCTATTACCAACAGGCACTTCATACGGCAACTACTTGCGTCCGGGTGCATTGGCGAAGAGTTCACCTGCGTGTAAACAATTACAAGCGTTTGCTGAATCAGGTAAATTAGTTCTTGGCGTAGGTAATGGTTTTCATATCTTAGTAGAAGCAGGCATTCTCCCAGGTGGATTCTTACGTAATCAAAACTTGAAATTCCGTTCGGCCCTAGAAACAGTACGGGTGGAAAATAATAATACAGCCTTTACTAAAGACTATACACAAGGTCAAATGCTCACATTGCCAGTTGCTAATGAATTTGGTAACTACTATGCGGACGATCAGACTGTGGAAAAACTAAAAAGCAATAATCAAATTGTCTTCACATATGGGGATGAAAATATAGATGGTAGCACAGAAGCTATCGCGGGTATCACAAATGAAAGAGGCAATGTTCTTGGTATGATGCCACTACCTGAACGTGCAGTAGAAGCCATCATCGGTGGAACAGATGGAACAGCTTTATTCCAATCAATCATGAACAGTCGGGGTGAACAGCATGTCAATTAATCACGAACCTACAGCGGAGCAAATTAAAGAAAATCGTCTATATCTCCAAATGGGCATGACGGATGCAGAATATGAACGTGCAGTAGAAAAACTTGGACGTATTCCGAATTATGTGGAAACAGGTTTATTTTCAGCTATGTGGTCGGAGCACTGTTCATATAAAAGCTCAAAATCTGTATTACGCAGATTTCCTACTGAAGGTGCACGTGTGCTACAGGGACCGGGTGAAGGTGCTGGAATTGTAGACATCGGTGACAACCAAGCGGCTGTTTTTAAAATGGAGTCCCATAACTCACCATCTGCAATTGAACCTTTCATTGGTGCAGCAACAGGTGCTGGCGGTATCATTCGGGATGTATTTTCTATGGGTGCACGTCCAGTAGCGTTAGTAAATTCACTTCGTTTCGGAGATTTAACAGAACCTCGAGATAGATTTTTGTTTGAAGAAGCAGTTGCTGGAATTGCAAGTTACGGTAATGCAATGGGAATCCCAACAGTAGCCGGTGAAGTCCAGTTCGATCAGTGTTATTCAAAGCGTCCACTAGTCAATGCAATGGCAGTCGGTTTATTGAATCATGAAGATATTCAAAAAGGTGTTGCGGCTGGCATTGGCAACACAGTGATATACGCAGGTGCTACAACAGGACGTGACGGAATTCACGGGGCCACCATGTCTTCTTCTGAATTATCTATTGAAGAAGAGCAAGAACTTCCGGTAATGCAGGCGGGAGATCCATTCATTGAAAAGTTATTGATGGAGGCTTGCCTAGAACTAGTTCAATCCGATGCGTTGATCGGTATTCAAGATATGGGTGCAGCGGGTCTAACTTCATCAGCAGCAGAAATGGCTTCAAAAGCGGGCTATGGCGTGGAATTGAACTTAGACCTTGTACCACAGCGTGAAGAGAATATGACTGCGTATGAAATGATGTTGTCAGAATCTCAGGAACGTATGTTGATCGTGGTGAAAAAGGGTCGGGAAGAGGAAGTAATTGCACTCTTCACAAAGTACGGAATTACTGCAGCGACAATTGGACATGTAACAGATGACAAAATGCTTCGTTTGCTTCATAAAGGTGAAGTTGCAGCAGAAGTTTCGGCAGATCTACTAGCTGAAGATGCACCGAGCTATCAGAAAGAATCTAAAGAACCTGCATCATTTGCGAAAAACCAAGCGATTGAAAATAAAGAACCACAAGTAACGAACTTAAAAGAAACTTTACTCGACTTATTGCAACGTCCTACGATTGCATCTAAAGAGTGGGTATATAATCAGTTCGACACAGGTGCAAGAACGAATACAGTTTTAGCACCAGGGGCATCTGCAGGTGTGATCCGTGTTAGAGGAACAAACAAGGGGATTGCGATGACAGCGGATTGTAACTCTCGATTCATTTATTTGGATCCAGAAGTTGGTGGTAAGATTGCGGTAGCTGAAGCTGCACGTAACCTTGTATGTTCAGGAGCAGAACCAATCGCTTTGACTGACTGCTTGAATTTTGGTAGCCCGGACAAGCCAGAAGTATTCTGGCAGTTGGAAAAATCAGCGGACGGTATTTCGGAAGCATGTCGTAAATTAAATGCACCGGTCATTGGGGGTAACGTATCTCTTTCCAATGAAGTAAACGGTGTGCCAATCTATCCAACACCAACAATCGGTTTGGTAGGAATCGTCCATGATTTAGGTCAAGTGACAACGCCTGGTTTCAAACAAGCTGGAGATGCGATCTATTTGATCGGTCAAATAGAAACAGAATTTGGCGGCAGCGAGTTGCAACAAATGATCGAAGGCAAGATCTTCGGTAAATCACCTGCAATTGATTTAGACATAGAGGCAACTCGTCAACAACAGCTTCTTGGGGCAATCCAAGCTGGAATCATCCAATCGGCCGATGATTTGTCAGAAGGTGGATTTGCAGTAGCGCTTTGTGAAGGTACATTTGGTTCACCAGGTTTGGGTGCTGACGTAACAGTGGAAGGTTCAGCAATCACTGCGTTATTCAGTGAAACACAGTCACGTTTCTTGGTTACTGTACAAGCTGATCAAGTAGCCGCATTTGAAGAGAAAGTTCAAGATGCTGTGAAAATAGGAACAGTAACAGATGGCGAAGAAATCGTCATCAAAGATGCAGAGGGAACTGTCTTAGTAGAAGGGACGGTAGAAGAATTCCAAACTGCTTGGAAAGGGGCAATAGCATGCTTGCTGAACTCAGAGGACTAAACGAAGAGTGCGGCGTATTTGGGATATGGGGACATGACGATGCAGCACAACTTAGCTATTATGCATTGCATGCTCTTCAGCATCGTGGACAAGAGGGGGCTGGTATCGTCGTAAAAGGCGATAATGGCCTCCATGCAGTTAAAGGTGAAGGCCTGGTCAATGAAGTGTTCTCAGGTGAAAAGTTGGACTCGCTTGAAGGACGAGGCGCAATTGGGCAAGTTCGTTATACGACAAAAGACGGTCGTGGTATAGAAAATGTACAACCACTTGTCTTTCGTTCCACAACGGGGAGCTTGGCAATTGCGCATAATGGGAACTTGATCAATGCGACAGATTTGAAAGAACATTTGGAGCGGCAAGGTAGCATCTTCCAAAGTACATCCGATACAGAAGTACTCGCTCACTTGATCAAACGTAGCAGTGGTTCACGTAATCATCGTGACCGGGTGAAGAAGGCGCTAGCTATTTTAAAAGGTGCATTTGCATTTGTTTTAATGACAGATGAAGGGTTGATGGTGGCGCAAGATCCAAATGGTATGCGTCCATTATCTTTGGGGAAAATAGGTGATGCATGGGTCGTTGCTTCAGAAACTTGTGCATTTGAAATTATCGGTGCTGAATATGTTCGTTCTGTGGAACCAGGTGAATTGCTAATCATCAATGATAATGGATTAGTGTCTGAGCGTTTTGCAGAACCGGCAGACAACGCGATGTGTTCTATGGAGTATGTCTATTTCTCTCGTCCTGATTCAGATATCGATGGTATCAATATTCATGCCGCGCGTAAACGTTGTGGTAAACAACTGGCGCGTGAAGTACAAATCAGTGCAGATGTCGTCACTGGAGTTCCGGATTCTAGTATTTCAGCAGCTATAGGATTCTCTGAACAAAGCGGGATTCCATATGAATTAGGATTAATCAAAAACCGCTATGTTGGACGAACGTTTATCCAGCCATCTCAAGCATTACGTGAAAAAGGCGTAAAAATGAAACTGTCACCTGTACATCAGGTCGTTTATGGTAAGCGTGTGGTTATGGTCGATGATTCAATTGTTCGTGGAACGACATCTAAACGAATAGTCTCCATGCTTCGCGATGCAGGAGCAAAAGAAATACATGTCGTCATTGCTTCACCGCCATTAATCGCGCCGTGTTATTACGGTGTAGATATTAGTTCAGATTCAGAATTACTTGCGACAGGTCGTACTATAGATGAAATGCGCGATGAGATTGGTGCAGATTCCCTATCATTCCTATCAATAGAGGGAATGTTGGAAGCGAACGGCCGGTCATCTGAAATGAAAAACTGCGGACAATGCTTGGCTTGTTTCACGGGTGAGTATCCAACAGAGATTTATTCGGATACGGCAATGCCGCATGAAAAAGAAATCGTACGATAGGAGGCCTTTCCATGTCGAAGGCATATGAAAAAGCGGGAGTAAATATTGAAGCTGGCTATGAGTCAGTTGAACGCATGAAATCTCACGTAGCACGAACATCTCGTAAAGGTGTAGCAGGTGCATTTGGTGGATTTGGCGGAATGTTCGATTTATCTGCACTCGAATATAAAGAACCAGTACTAATTTCTGGAACAGACGGTGTTGGCACGAAGTTGAAATTGGCTTTCATGGCGGACCGTCATGACACAATTGGAATAGACTGTGTCGCAATGTGTGTAAATGATATCGTAGCGCAAGGTGCTGAGCCTCTCTATTTCCTTGATTATGTAGCATTAGGTAAAGCGGTTCCTGAAAAAGTGGAAGCAATCGTCAAAGGTGTAGCGGATGGTTGTGTACAATCGGGTGCAGCATTGATTGGTGGAGAAACGGCTGAAATGCCAGGACTTTACGAAGAAGATGAATACGATTTGGCTGGTTTTGCCGTAGGAGCGTGTGAAAAGAGCAAACTTGTTACGGGTGAACGTGTGCAAGCAGGAGACGTACTAGTTGGAATCGCATCGAGCGGTATTCACTCGAACGGCTACTCTTTAGTACGCCATATTGTATTCGAACAATTGGGCGCCGATATTAACGATACGATTGAAGGTTATGAAGATCTTGGCACAGTAGCTGATGCACTGTTAAAGCCAACTAAAATCTATGCAAAGCCGGTACTTGAAATGCACCAACAGCTTGACGTGCACTCCATGGGCCATATTACAGGCGGTGGATTCTTTGAAAACCTTCCGCGTATGTTCACTGAAGAATTTGGAGTAGAAGTAGATCTAGGTGCTTGGCCAGTACTTCCTGTATTCCACATGTTGAAAGAAAAAGGTGAATTAACAGATCGTGATTTATATAGCGTATTCAACATGGGGGTTGGATTCGTTGTAGCCTTGCCGAAAGCAGAGGCTGAAAAAGCAATGGAAATCGCTAAAGCACACGGTGAAGAAGCATATGTAATCGGACGTGTTACGAAGCATGCAGGCGTAACATTTAACGGTGAGCATGACGGGACATTGTCATAATGAATAAAGTAAAGATTGCAGTATTTGCTTCAGGAAGCGGTAGTAACTTTGCCGCTTTGGCAGAGGCTTGTAAAGCGGAGCGAATTCCAGCTGAAATCGTTTTGATGGTAACAGATAAACCAGATGCTTTCGTCAATGAACGGGCGAATGAAAAAGGTATTTCAATTGCAGCCATTCGTCCTCGTGACTTCGAAACGAAAGAAGCATATGAACAAGCAATACTCAAAGCATTACAAGAAGCACAAGTGGAGTGGCTAATATTAGCTGGCTATATGCGATTGATCGGTCCAGTTTTATTGGACGCATATCCTGAACGGATTATCAATATCCATCCATCGCTGTTGCCTTCATTCCCAGGTAAGGATGCAATTGGACAAGCAGTAGCTGCTGGCGTTAAAGTAACTGGTGTCACAGTTCATCTGGTAGACGAGGGGATGGATACGGGTCCGATTTTAGCGCAACGCGCAGTGGATGTTGTTGATGGGGATGCCGAGCAGACCGCTTTAGCTATCCATGCCGTGGAACATGAATTATATGTAGCAACATTGCAAAACGTATTTAAAAATTGATGAGCCTGTTGAGATGACAGGCTTTTTTTATAAACTGGAGGGAATTCCTTTGAAAAAACGCGCATTGTTAAGCGTATCGGATAAAAGTGGAGTAGTAGAATTTGCGAAAGAACTTGAACAGCTTGGATATGAATTATTGTCTACTGGTGGTACGATGAAGCATTTGAAAGACAATGGCGTTGCCGTAACGGCTGTAGATGAAGTAACAGGATTCCCTGAAATCATGGAAGGCCGCGTGAAAACGTTGAACCCGATGATTCACGGTGGGTTACTTGCAAAACAAGATGACCCTGGACATCAAGCACAAATGGAAGAGCACGGCATCCAGCCAATCGATGTAGTTTGTGTGAACTTGTATCCATTCAAAGAAACGATTTCCAAACCAGATGTATCAGCGGAAGATGCAATCGAAAATATCGATATCGGTGGACCAGCAATGCTTCGCGCCTCTGCGAAGAACCATGCATACGTAACAGTCATTGTGGATGCAGCTGACTACAGTGTAGTACTTGACGAACTAAAAGCGGATGGCAAGACGACTCTTGAAACACGCCGTCGTTTGGCAGCTAAGGTCTTCCGTCATACGGCGGCTTATGATTCATTGATTTCAGGCTACTTAACAGACCTTGCAGGCGAACAATTCCCGGAACAAGTTACCTATACATACGAGTTGAAGCAACCATTGCGTTATGGAGAAAATCCCCATCAGCAGGCAGCATTCTATAGCCGTCCGCTTGGATCTGATTTCTCGATTGCCTATGCGGAACAGCTTCATGGAAAAGAACTATCTTATAACAATATCCAAGATGCGAATGCAGCGATACAAATCGTTAAGGAATTTTCTGAGCCTGCAGCTGTAGCAGTTAAGCATATGAATCCATGTGGTGTGGGTACAGGAGAAACCATTGCTGAAGCTTTCCAAAAAGCCTACGAAGCAGATGCTACGTCTATTTTTGGCGGAATCATTGCATTGAACAAAGAAGTAGATCAGGAAACAGCAGTGCAACTTGCTGATATATTCCTTGAAATCGTTATTGCTCCTTCGTTTACGGAAGAAGCACTTGAGACGTTGATGAAAAAGAAAAATATTCGTCTCTTGACGATTTCATTTGAACAGCAGAAAAAAGATCAGTGGAACACGGTATCTGTTGAGGGCGGATTATTAATGCAACAGCCTGATGCCCACGGTTTTGAAGAAGCGGATATCAAAGTGGCAACAGACCGTGAGCCGACTGAGGCAGAATGGAATGCGATGAAACTTGGATGGGCCGTTGTGAAACACGTGAAATCTAATGCAATCGTCATTACAGATGAGCACATGACAATCGGTGTTGGCGCAGGTCAGATGAATCGTGTAGGTGCTGCGAAAATTGCTCTGACACAGGCAGGCGAACATGCAAAAGGGGCAGCTCTTGCTTCTGACGCATTTTTCCCTATGGATGATACGGTTGAAGCAGCGGCAAAAGCGGGCATTACAGCAATCATTCAACCGGGTGGTTCGGTGAAAGATGAGGATTCCATTAAAAAAGCCAATGAATACGGCATTACGATGGTATTCACAGGCGTACGTCATTTCAAACATTAATAGTGCAGGGAGTAGATGAACATGAAAGTACTTGTAATTGGAAGTGGCGGTCGTGAACATGCGATAGCCAAACAGTTCAACCAAGCGCCTTCTGTATCGGAAGTATTTGTGGCGCCTGGTAATGACGGAATGCAGCAAGATGCAACATGTGTCCATATTGCAGCTACAGACTTTGAAGCTTTAGCAGATTTCGCAATTGAACAGCGTGTTGCGTTGACGTTTGTTGGACCGGAACAGCCGCTTGCGGAAGGTATTGCTGATTACTTCCTAGAAAAAGGTTTAACAGTATTCGGTCCGACCCAGGCAGCTGCTCGTATCGAAGGTAGTAAGTCATTCGCTAAGGAGGTCATGGACAAGTACGATATTCCGACAGCGGCTTATGGAACATTCACGGATGCTGAAGAGGCAAAGTCATTCATCCGCGAACAAGGTGCACCTATCGTAGTGAAGGCGGACGGATTAGCGGCTGGAAAAGGTGTGATCGTCGCGATGGAATTGCAGGAAGCGTTAGATGCGGTAGATGACATGATCGGTAATCAAAAGTTCGGTGAATCATCATCACGTGTCGTGGTAGAAGAATTTCTCGATGGCGAAGAGTTCTCTTATATGTCATTCGTCCATGACGGACAAATTTATCCAATGGTGATCGCACAAGATCACAAACGTGCGTATGACGGAGATCGTGGTCCGAATACAGGAGGAATGGGGGCTTATTCTCCAGTTCCACAAATTTCGGATACCATTGTGCAGGAAGCGTACGATCGCGTAGTCGTGCCAACTGTTGAGGCTATGACAGAAGAAGGAATTCCTTTCACAGGTATCCTCTATGCGGGTTTAATACTTACTGAGCAAGGTCCAAAAGTTATCGAATTCAATGCCCGTTTTGGCGACCCTGAAACACAAGTTGTCTTGCCACGTATGAAGTCGGATTTTGGTAAGTTCATGGAAGCCCTGATGGCTGGAGAATCATTTGATCTTGAGTGGCATGAAGAAGCGATGTTAGGCGTAGTCATTGCATCGGAAGGGTATCCTAACGACGTAGTGAATGGTCACGCACTTCCTAACCTTGATGTACTAACAGATCAAGGGCTTGATGTATTCCATGCAGGGACTAAACTGGAAGATGATCGCTTTATCGGAAATGGTGGTCGTGTACTTCTCGTTGCAGCGAAAGCAGCCACTTTAAAAGAAGCACAAGAAAAAGTCTACACTGGTCTCGCTGATCAACAATGGGATGGATTCTTCCATCGTACGGATATCGGATGGCGTACATTTGAATAATAGATGAAACAGGATTGTCTTAGAAGTGTTGTCTGACTTCTAAGACAGTCTTTTTTTAATACTAAAGGAAGATGTTTAGTGTTTACGAACTTATAGTAAATGCTGCATACACTTTAGTTGAGTTGAAAAATATGTTATCCACAGCTTTTTTTATAATCTGTGGTTTATAAGTGGAAAAGGTGTGGGTAAGTTGTTGGTAATGTGTGTAAGTTTCCAGTATTTTGTGGATTAGTGAAGATCTACTTGTGGACAACCTTTGTACGACACATCTATTCGGGATTGGATTGCTATGTTACTATAAAGCAATAGTTAACAACTAGTAAAAAAACTTTTAGGGACGGTGATCTGCATGTGGAGTGCGAAAGAAATACAGTCGCAACTAGCGATTATTAATGGTCAGAAAGCGCCTGACATCGTAATTGAAAATGCTACCTACTTACATTCTATATTCAAGAAATGGATGCAAGGAAATATTTGGATTCAGGGTGACCGGATTGTCTATGTAGGGGAACGCATGCCGGCTTTGCTTGAAGGAACAGAACGTGTCGATGCTTCAGACAAGAAAATAGTACCGGGATATATCGAGCCGCATGTTCATCCATTCCAATTATATAATCCCGAAACATTTGCAGACTATGCCTCTCGCCGTGGAACAACGACTTTTATATCAGATAACCTCATCTTGTTTTCAATGCTGAATCAGCAAACTACAATTACGTTCATTGATCAACTAAATGAACTGCCATTTGCATTTTATTGGTGGGCACGTGTTGATTCACAAACCGTACTGCAAAATGAAAAAGAACTTTTCAATCCCGTAGATATTGTGAAATGGATGGAGCGTCCTGATGTGTTGATGACAGGAGAGCTGACAGGTTGGCCTAAATTACTACAAGGTGATCAAAATATGATGCAGTCATTAGTAGAATCAAAACGTCTTGGTAAAAAGATTGAAGGACATTTTCCGGGTGCATCGGAACGTACACTGGCCCGGATGAAATTACTTGGAGCGGACGGCGATCATGAAGCGATGACTGTAGATGAAGTAGAAAGACGCTTGCAGCAAGGGTATGCTGCCACATTACGCTATTCGTCAATTCGTCCCGACCTACCAGATTTATTGAAAGGTATTGTAGAGAAGGAATGGGATGTCTTTGATCATTTGATGATGACGACCGATGGTTCTCCACCTTCGTTCTACCGTGAAGGTGTTATGGACCAATGCATTCAGGTAGCACTTGACGCGGGAGTATCACCGATTGATGCGTATCAAATGGCATCGTATAACGTGGCGAGGTACTATGACATTACTGACTTGCATAGTGTAATTGCGACGGGCCGTTTTGCGACATTGAACTTTTTAGAGAATGAACATAACCCTGTGCCGACTGACGTGTTATCTAAAGGGAAGTGGGTTCTACGAGATAGTACATCGTCTGACGCCTTTAAAGCAGTAGATTGGAAAGCATTACCGACATACGAATTGCCTTATGAACTGACAGATGAAGACTTCACATTCTCATCTTCAATAGGGATTCAGATGGTCAATGATGTTATTACGAAAGTATACGAAAGTGATCTGGATCTCACTAGTCCCACTATTGCTACTGGTGATGAGTGCTATTTGATATTACTGGATAAGAACGGAAAATGGCGAGTCAATACTATGTTGAAAGGGTTTGGTAATAATCTGCAAGGTTTTGCATCTTCCTATTCAAATACTGGAGATGTATTATTGATAGGACAGGATTGGCAAGAGATGAAGAGAGCATTTAATGAAATCAAGAATATAGGTGGAGGCATGGCACTCGCTGAAAATGGTGAAATTATTGAAACATTACCTTTAGTGGTAGCAGGCGGACTGTCAGTTCAACCGATGGAAGTGATCATCGAAGAAGAGCTAGCAATGAGAAAAGCATTAGGAGAACGTGGCTATGCACATGGAGATGCTATATATACATTATTATTCCTTCAATCTATTCACTTGCCATATACCCGAATCACGCCAGTTGGTGTCTTGCAAGTAATGAAAAATGAACTATTAATTCCTCATGTAGAAAGGTAGGAACGTATATTGATAGGGAATGGACGGAAGTTACTCATGATAGCCTTAGTTAGCGCAGTATGTCTTGGAGGTTGTTCTTCGAAAGATCAATCTGAACCGGAGGAACAAGAAAAAACGAATGTAGTATCGTTGTTTACAGGCGAGATAATTGCAAACTCCATAGATAACCGTCCTGTTTTAGCGACCATTAGCAATATACCTGCTGCACGTCCGCAGTCGGGACTTTCAGATGCCGATCAGATATATGAATTCTTAGCAGAAGGTCAAGTTACGCGCTATGCTGCACTTTTTCAAAGTAAAGTACCGGATCAGTTAGGGCCAATTCGAAGTGCACGTGATTATTTTGTACAATTAGCTGTAGGTATGGATGCATTTTATATAGCGCACGGTTATAGTCCGGATGCAAAAAAATTACTTGATGATCGAGTAGTCGATCATATAAATGGCATAAATCATGACGGGACATTATTCGAACGTTCAGCAGAACGCCGTGCTCCACATAACTCTTATATTTCAAAGGAACATATTGAAGAAGCTTTTAGTCTCGTGAATGCTTCTGAAAAGATCACTGCACGGCCGTCCTTTTCTTTCCTAAATCCTAATGAAAGTGATAAAATAGGGGATATGGCATCAACGGTACAAGTATCGTATAGTTCAGACCCGAATTTTATTAGTACGTATCAATATAATCAACAAGCAAATCGGTATTATCGTTCTGTCAATGGCATTGATACAGTGGATAAGTTAAACGAACGACGAATAGAATTAGCGAATATTATCGTGATGGAAATGGATCATCAAACAGTTGATCAAAAAGGCCGACTTGCAATAGATCTAGAATCAGGTGGCCCTGCTATGCTGTTTCATGAAGGGATCGCTAAACCGATCGAATGGCAAAATAAAGATGGGTTTTTAACTCCAATGGATCAAGGTATACCTGTTAAATTAACCGTAGGAAAAACTTGGATCCACATTGTTCCATCATTATCGGGTCCTTCTGCTTCCGTCACTTATACTCCGTAAGATCGACATAGAGAGAGGGCGAGAACATGCAAATAGATAAAATTCGCGGAGAACAAATAGATCAATTGTTTCAAGCCATTCTACAGCTGAAAAATGTAGAAGAATGTTACATGTTTTTCGATGACATTTGCACGATGAGCGAAGTTCAATCACTAGCACAAAGACTGGACGTCGCACATAAACTTAAACTGAAAAAAACATATGATAGTATCCAACAAGAAACAGGTGCAAGCACAGCTACGATTTCCCGCATACGTCGTTGCGTAGACTACGGGTCTGGTGGTTACAACCTCATGTTGGATCGACTCTATCCTGAACTCCAAAACAACCAAACAAAAAACGACTAACACAACCGGCCAGGGATAAAACCCCACCGGTTTTTTAAAAGTTATATAAAACGAATATACTAAAAGAAGGTGGAAAGAAAATATGGACTATAAAACATGGCGGCATGCATTTAAAATTGATCCGGCCAAATACCTCTCAGATGAACAGATAGAAGCGGTGGCGGAATCTGGAACAGATGGAGTCATCATCGGTGGATCTGACGGAATTACATTGGAAAACGTACTTGATTTACTTGCACGTTTCCGTCGCTTTTCCGTGCCACTTGCATTAGAAGTATCTACTGTAGAATCGGTAACACCAGGCTTCGATTATTACTTCATTCCAACGGTCTTAAATACGACAGATTCGAAATGGCTGAACGGTTTGCATCACGAAGCACTTCGAGAATACGGCCACATGATGAACTTCGATGAAATGGTTACAGAAGGTTACTGCATTTTAAATCCGGATTGTACAGCCGCGAAAGTGACAGGTGTAGATCGTGTTCCGGATGAAGAAGATGTACAAGCATATGCACGTATGGCTGAACACTTATTTTCCTTGCCGATTTTTTATTTAGAGTACAGTGGACAATACGGTGACCCACAAATTGTTCGGTCAGCGAAAGAGTTACTAACCAACACTCGCCTCTTTTATGGTGGTGGAATTCGCTCAACAGAACAAGCAAAAGAAATGGCGGCCATTGCAGATACTGTAGTGATAGGAAATGTTGTATACGAAAATCTACAAATGGCTCTTAAAACAGTCGATGCTGTGAAATCTGTTCCTTTACCTGTGTGAGTACTATATAATGAGAACAAATGTTCATTAAAGGCGGTACGAATATGAATAAACTATCAGATGATTTACTAAAAGGCATGAATCCTGAGCAAGCGCGCGCGGTCAAAACGACAGAAGGCCCTTTGCTTATTATGGCGGGTGCTGGTTCAGGAAAGACTCGTGTATTGACGCACCGAATTGCATACTTGGTTGTGGAAAAACAAGTGTATCCTTCCAATATATTGGCCATTACATTTACCAATAAGGCGGCACGTGAAATGCGTGACCGAATTGATGGCCTACTTGGTCCGGGTTCTGGAGAACGTATGTGGGTTTCAACATTCCACTCGATGTGTGTTCGAATTCTACGTAGGTTCGTGGATCGAATCGGTTTATCCAAAAACTTCACGATCCTTGACAGTGCGGATCAACTAACTGCAATGAAACGTGTTTTGAAAGAACTGAATCTCGACCCGAAGCAGAATGATCCGCGAGCAATGCTTGGAATAATTAGCAATGCGAAAAATGAATGTTTGGATGCGATTGAATTCCGGAAAAATTCGAATCCTCAAAACCCTCATGAACGTACAGTAGCAGATATTTACGATCGTTATACTAAAAAACTACGTCAGAACCAATCAATGGATTTTGATGATTTAATTATGATGACCACGGTCTTGTTTGAACGAGTTCCCGAAGTGCTCGAGTATTATCAAAATAAATTTCAGTATATTCATGTGGATGAGTACCAAGATACAAATAACGCGCAGTATCGTCTCGTGAAAATGCTGGCATCAAAATTCCGTAATGTCTGCGTAGTAGGCGATTCCGATCAGTCAATCTATCGCTGGCGTGGTGCGGATATCGGTAATATTCTGTCTTTCGAAAAAGATTATAAAGAAGCGAATGTCATTCTTTTGGAACAAAACTACCGTTCCACCAAGAGAATTTTACAAGCAGCAAATGAAGTGATCAACAATAACAAAAGTCGCTATGATAAGAAATTGCGCACTGATAACCCCGAGGGCGAATTAATTTCGATCTATAAAGCGCGCGACGAAAAAGATGAATCACAATTTGTTGTGCAACAAGTCATTGAGTTAAAAGAAAAACTAGGATTAACATTGGATCAATTTGCGATACTCTATCGAACTAATGCACAATCTCGTCTAATTGAGGAATATTTATTGAAGTCAAATCTCGATTATACAATTGTAGGCGGGACGAAGTTCTATGACCGCAAAGAGATTAAAGATCTACTCGCATATTTACGTCTCATTGCGAATAACGATGATGACCTAGCTTTAGCGAGAATCATTAATGAACCTAAACGAAGCATCGGTGCAACTTCATTTGAACGCATGGCTATTTTTGCATTACAAAATGACCGCTCCATATTTGATTCGCTGCAGGAAGTGGATTTCATGGGTTTACCTAAACGAGCATTAACAGAAGCGGTAAAATTCCATGAGCTCATCAATGGATTCACTCAAATGCAAGAGTTTTTATCAGTCACTGAACTAGTGAAAGAAGTCATTGATAAGTCAGGCTATCGTGAGATGTTGGAAAAAGAAAAATCCATCGAGGCAGAAAGTCGTCTGGAAAATATTGAAGAGTTCCTATCGGTTACAGAAGCGTTTGAGAAACGTGCAGCGGAAGAAGAGGAGGAACCTTCACTCGTTGCATTCTTGACTGACCTCGCTTTAGTAGCGGATATCGATACATTGGATAAAGAAGAGAACACTTCTACTGAAAAAATCGTCCTAATGACGATGCACGCAGCAAAGGGCTTAGAATTCCCCGTGGTCTTCGTTCTCGGCATGGAAGAAAACATATTCCCGCATATTCGGGCACTGACAGATCCGGAAGAAATGGAAGAAGAAAGAAGACTCGCGTATGTGGCGATTACACGCGCGGAACAGCGCCTTTACCTGACTAGCGCAGGTCACCGGATGTTGTTCGGTAAATCAAGCTTTAATCAACCATCCCGTTTCCTCAATGAAATCTCGCAAGAACTGACAGAGCTGTTGGCCGATGGGAATGGCATGAGTGTACCTTTCGCCCAAGCACCTAAAGCAAAAGCCAAACGTCCTGCGGTCAAACGTCCAGCCTATAATGAAAGTGGCGGAGAAAAAATGCAGTGGAAACCCGGAGACAAGGCATCCCATAAAATATGGGGAACTGGAACGGTTGTGAGTGTTAAAGGTAAAGCAGATGATATGGAACTGGATATTGCATTCCCAAATCCAGTAGGTATTAAGCGATTATTAGCTAAATTCGCACCGATTGAAAAAGAATAAAGCCTCTTTAAGGAGTGTGGAAAATAGATGGATGATGTTCTAGAACTAGAGAAGCGGGTAGCGGAGCTCAATAAAACATTGCATAAATACGGGCGCGCATACTATGACTTGGATGCCCCCATCGTTCCCGATTCAGAATATGATAAGAAGATGAAGGAATTGTTGGCGATTGAAAAAGAACATCCCGACTTGATCTATCCTGATTCACCGACACAACGGGTGGGTGGAGAACCACTTGAGGTGTTTAAAAAAGTCGTTCATCGTTATCCAATGCTAAGTTTAGCGAACGCCTTTAATGAAGAAGACTTAAAGGATTTCGACAGACGGGTAAAAGAAGCAACAGGTAACGCGGTGTATGTTTGTGAACTGAAGATCGATGGTCTTGCCGTTTCATTGCAATATGAAGAAGGTCGCCTTGTGCAGGGCGCTACTCGCGGAGATGGTTCAGTTGGAGAAGACATCACAGCTAACTTAAAAACTATTCGCTCAATTCCACATAAATTGAATGAGCCTTTAACGATTGAAGTGCGTGGCGAAGCGTATATGCCGAAGAATTCATTTGTTAAATTGAATGAATACCGTGATGAAGCGGGTGAAGTTCCTTTTGCCAATCCACGAAATGCAGCTGCGGGATCACTTCGTCAATTAGACTCAAAAGTAGCAGAGAGCAGAAATTTAGCTACTTTCATTTATGCGGTAGGCGGCGATGCAGATGTCTATGGTCTAGATAGTCACACGGATGCGCTCAATAAAGTGGATGAACTAGGTTTGACGACGAATAAAGAACGTAAGCGTTGTACAACAATTGAAGAAGTATTGGACTACGTAGCCTACTGGTCAGAAAATAGACTACACCTTGATTATGAAATTGACGGTATTGTAGTAAAAGTCGATAACTTCGAATCGCAGGAGCAACTGGGCTATACGGCAAAGAGTCCTAAATGGGCAATTGCCTATAAGTTCCCTGCAGAAGAAGTGCATACTCAACTGTTGGATATTGAGTTAAGCGTAGGGCGGACAGGTGTAGTGACGCCAACAGCTATTCTTGAGCCCGTTCTTGTGGCAGGTACGACAGTGGGACGAGCATCTTTGCATAACGAAGACTTGATCCGAGAGAGAGATATTCGTATCGGTGATCACGTCGTGTTGCGAAAGGCAGGCGATATCATACCTGAAATCGTCATGTCATTGAAAGAACAGCGAACGGGTGAAGAAGAACCATACCATATGCCTGACAACTGTCCTGTTTGCGATTCAGAACTTGTTAAGATTGAAGGGGAAATAGCGCTGCGTTGTGTGAACCCTAAATGTCCCGCGCAGATGAAAGAAGCGTTAATCCATTTCGTTTCAAGAAGAGCCATGAATATAGATGGCGTGGGCGAAAAGCTTATTGAACAATTGTATACGGCTGATTTGGTACAAGATGTATCTGATTTATATATTTTAACGAAAGAGTCGCTATTGAGCTTGGAACGGATCGGTGAGAAATCCGCAGCAAATATTTTGGCGGCCATTGAACAGTCGAAAGAGAATTCATTGGAAAAATTGCTATTTGGATTGGGTGTTCGTCATGTCGGTGAAAAAGTCGCAAGAATCTTAGCGGAAGAATACCGTACTCTCGATGCGTTAGAACAAGCAACAGAAGAAGACCTTATGAAAATTTTTGAAATCGGTGCGATAGTTGCTGATTCTGTAACAACGTACTTTAATACAGAAGAAGTTCACGAAGTGATGAACAAGTTGCGCTCTTACGGTGTAAATACCGTTTATAAAGGTGCCACACGTGAAGAGTTGCCAACTACTGGACCTTTCGCTGGAAAAACCATCGTATTGACAGGAAAGCTCTCAGAATTGACGCGTGGAGAAGCTAAAGAACAAATTGAATCACTTGGCGGAACTGTTAGCGGCAGTGTTAGTAAGAAAACAGATCTGGTCATTGCGGGTGAAGATGCAGGATCCAAATTGACCAAAGCAAGAGAATTGGGGATTGAAATTTGGGACGAACAAGCTATGCTTGATGCCCTTGGAGTGGATATGAATGAAAAGAAAGACTAAATGGCTTATAACGGGTATTCTGTCGGCAGTATTGCTGACAGGCTGTGTACCTTCGCCGAGCGATGATCAGGAAAAAGCAGTGCAGGAAACAGAAGAGAGTGAGCAGGAAATGGTGCTCATCCCTGATGCTCAAATTAAAAAATCCTATTACCGGACACCGGTTCCATTTAAAAAGAGCGCCAGCCGGGGGTTGATCGTCAATAATCTCCATACGAAGTACGATATTCAGGAAACAGAGGAAGGCTTACTGCGCCTGTCATCGTTGTATTACGACCCGAAAGATTATTTCTTCCAGGAGGGTCAATATATTGACCGCGATACTGCGAAGCAATGGATCTCCAGAAAATCCAATTTTGAAGCAGGTCTCAATCCCGCAATAACCGATGATATGTCACCGGCTCAAATTGCAGATGAGGCACCGATATATCTTGCACATATCGTCGAGCAAAACTATTTACAAATGACGGACGATAAAAAAGTGAAATTGGCTGGCATTTCTATTGGACTAGCGATGAATTCGGTGTATTATCCACGTGAAGCCAGTGAACGTCGGATTGATGATAAAACAATTGAAGAAAAAGGCAAGAAGATGGCGGATATTATTTTAAGTCGGTTACGCAGTAAACCAGAGCTTGCTGAGATACCAATAGCGGTTGGACTGTTTAAGCAAGAAAGTCGCAACGATATTGTACCCGGTACATATTTTGCCACTTCATTTGCTGCAAAAGGAAAAAAAGAATTCACGGGTTGGAAAGAAGTAGACGAGCAGTATGTATTACTTCCCGCGACTTCATCAACAGGGAATTATCGTGACTTGAATACGACATTCAAGAACTTCAAACAAGACATTGATGATTACTTCCCGAGCTTTGTGAATGTCATTGGAACAGCTTTTTATAAAGATCAGAAACTCAATTCATTGCGCGTGGAAATTCCTATACAATTTTTTGGCAAGACGGAGCTGATTGGGTTTTCACAATACTTAACTTCATTGGTTAAAACACATTTTAAAGATGTTCCCATTGAAGTAAGTGTTACCTCAGTAAATGGGCCCGAAGTGCTGATTGTAAATGACAAGGATCGAGAGGAACCGTTTGTACACGTCTACGGATATTAACTGATTTTAGGGAGTAACACGAACTTTCCAAGAAACTGATTAAATGGTATGATTAATTGTACGATTGCAAAATGAGGAGGAACGATGTATGACAACATTTTCGAAAGAAGACGTCAAGTATTTTGCGGATTTCGTCCGTATTGGCCTCTCCGAGGAAGACAAAGAAAATTTCTCTGCAAAGATAGCAGATTTGATTGAAAGTGTAAGTGATTTAAAAGAAGTGGATGTTACAGGTGTAAAACCTATGACGCACCCAGTTGCTATGATCAACGTCTTACGTGAAGATGAGCCAAAAGATATCTTGGACCGTGAAGTAATGCTGGCCAGTGCAGAAGATCAGGAAGATGGACTTATCAAGGTTCCGGATATTCTGTAATCGAATTCACAGTATAAAATACCATTCTTGGCACAATGACAGTAGGAGGAAAAGTGATGACGTTAACTAGTAAAACAGCAACTGAACTTCAAGCTCTTTTACAAAAAGGGGAAGTTACTGCTAAAGAAGTAACAGAGGCAACATTACAAACGATTGAACAGCACGAAGAGAAAATCAACGCGTTCATTCACGTCGCAAAAGAAGAGGCAACAAAGCGTGCAGAACAGCTTGATCAAGAAGCTGCAACTACACGTGGCCGCCTTTTCGGAGTTCCAATCGGTATTAAGGACAATATTGTAACAAAAGATATGAAGACAACATGCGCAAGCAAAATGTTGGAAGACTTCGTACCTGTTTACAATGCTACGGCTATAGAAAAATTGGAAGCTGCGGGCGCAATTAATATTGGAAAACTCAATATGGACGAATTTGCAATGGGTTCTACAACTGAAACATCTTTTTTCGGTAATACATTAAATCCTTGGAATACAGACTATGTACCAGGTGGCTCTTCAGGCGGTTCGGCAGCAGCAGTCGCAGCAGGTGAAGTCCCACTATCCCTCGGTTCGGATACGGGTGGTTCAGTTCGTCAACCAGCTGCATTCTGTGGAATTGTTGGAATGAAACCTACATACGGTCGTATTTCACGTTTTGGTTTGACAGCATTTGCTTCCTCACTTGATCAAATTGGTACCATGTCACGAACTGTGGAAGATAACGCATTATTGCTAAGCGTAATCGCGGGAGAAGATGACAATGATAGTTCATCTTCTGCAAAAGCAGTTCCTGATTTCACAGCAGCTCTTACAGGCGACATAAAAGGTCTGAAGGTTGCAGTTCCGAAACCTTACTTAGGCGAAGGTGTTGATACAGAAATCGTAGCGGCAGTAAGAGAAGCAATTTCTGTATTGGAATCACTTGGAGCGGTTTGTGAAGAAGTAGAATTGCCACATATTCAATATGCGCCAACTACGTATTATGTAATCTCTTCTTCAGAAGCTCAATCCAATCTTTCACGTTTTGATGGATTGCGTTATGGCTATCATACTGAAAACGCTGAAAACCTCGAACAAGCATATTTCCGTACACGTCAAGAAGGTTTTGGTGATGAAGTGAAAAAACGCATTATTTTCGGTACGTATGCAATGAGTGCGGATCATCATGAAGATCTGTATGTACGCGCACAAAAGACACGTACATTGATTGCACAAGACTTTGACTCTGTATTTGAAAAGTATGATGTAGTAATTGGACCAACTGCTGCTACAACAGCATTTAAACTTGGCGAAACAGGCGGTGATCAGCTCGTTCATTATGCAAATGATGTCTTGGCTGTACCAGCGAACCTGACAGGCCGTCCAGCACTATCCGTACCATGTGGTTTCGTTAACGAACTACCAGTTGGAATGCAACTCATGGGTAAGCACTTTGACGAGGAAACATTATATAAAGTCGCCCATGCCTATGAGCAAGCAACTGATTTCCACAAACGCACTCCATCGATTCAGGAGGGGAAATAATCATGAACTTTGAGACAATTGTCGGATTAGAAATCCACGTAGAGCTTAAAACGGATACTAAAATCATGTCTCCAGCACCCGCTCATTTTGGGGCAGAGCCGAATAAAAATATACACGTAACAGACATCGCGTATCCTGGTGTTTTACCTACGTTAAATAAAAAAGCTGTTGAATTTGGAATGAAGGCATCTATGGCACTAAACTGTGACGTTGCGCCGATCATGAACTTTGACCGCAAGCATTACTTCTATCCTGATAATCCGAAAGCTTATCAAATCTCTCAAGACAAGCGTCCTGTAGGAGCAAACGGTTGGATTGAAATTGAAGTAGACGGTAAGAAGAAAAAAATCCGTATTGAACGTGTACATTTAGAAGAAGATGCAGGTAAACTAACGCATACAGAAAATGGCTATTCATTAGTCGACTTAAACCGTCAAGGAACACCATTAATCGAAATCGTTACAGAAGCAGATGTGCGTTCTCCAGAGGAAGCATATGCATTTCTGGAAAAACTAAAAGCGATCATTCAATATACAGGAGTATCTGACGTACGTATGGAAGAAGGCTCACTTCGTTGTGATGCAAATATTTCCTTACGTCCATACGGTCAAGAAAAATTTGGAACGAAGACAGAGTTGAAAAACTTGAACTCGTTTAACTTTATTCGCCGCGGTATTGCTAATGAAGTAGCGCGTCAGGAAAAGATTCTCTTGTCTGGCGGTACTATTCAACAAGAGACTCGCCGTTATGATGAAGCAACTGGTGACACGGTATTGATGCGGATTAAAGGCAGTGCCAATGATTATCGCTTTATTAATGACCCGGACTTACCTGAAGTTCATATTGAACAGGAATGGATTGACCGTGTTCGTAAAGAAATTCCTGAATTACCAGATGCTCGTAAAGCACGTTATGTGTCTGAACTGGATCTTCCGGAATATGACGCACACGTACTAACTTTAACAAAAGAAATGTCTAATTTCTTTGATGCAACAGTAAAAGCTGGAGCGGATCCTAAATTGGCTTCCAACTGGTTGATGGGGGATGTATCTGCCTATCTAAATGCAGAATCGAAAGAACTGCACGATACTCCACTGACGCCTGAAAACTTGGCGCAACTTGTAAAATTGATTACAGATGGTACGATTTCTTCTAAAATCGCGAAAAAAGTATTTATTGATCTCGTGAAAAAAGGCGGAAACCCTGCCGATATCGTCAAAGAAAAGGGACTTGTCCAAATTTCCGATGAAGGTACATTGCGTACAATCATTACCGAAATTCTAGACAACAACGAACAATCAATAGAAGACTTTAAAAATGGTAAGGATCGCGCAGTTGGGTTCTTAGTTGGACAAGTTATGAAAGCTACCAAAGGACAAGCGAATCCACCACTTGTTAATAAATTATTGATGGAAGAGATCAAGAAGCGCTAATCTATCAATTAAATGAAAACGTTCCAGGAGAGGTCAAAATAGCCTGAACCTGGACGTTTTTCCACGTTAACTTACACAGTGAAACAGGGGGGATTGTATTGAAAACAGAACAACAATATTTTGAAGATGCTGTATCCCTTCAAACGAATATGGACAAAATGGAAACACATAAGGAAAACAGTTTTTTGATCTATAATGCATTTGAAGTACCACAGGATGATGAATTTATTGAATTGTTGAAAGAAAAGCAACCCCATATTTTAGTCATTACAGAAGACTGGTGTGGAGATGCCATGCTAAATAATCCCATCCTTCGAAAAATTGCTGAAGCTGCCAATCTAGATGTTCGCGCTGTTTTGAGGGATGAAAATCCAGAGCTGATTGATCAATATTTGACGAATGGTGGACGTTCGATTCCTATGTATCTGCTATTAAATGCTGCAGGTGAGGTAGTGGGTAAGTGGGGACCACGGGCACCAGTACTTCAAAAGTTTGTCATGGATGGTCGTGCCAAGTTGCCAGCTAAAGATGCAACTGATTTTGAAGATAAACAAAAAATATTTTATTCCCAATTGACGGCTGAATATACATCTAAGCCCGAAAATTGGCTTGCTGTTTATAGTGATATTCGGTCGACATGGCTTCCTGTTTTACAATTGTCTCAGTAATTAAGTGTAAGAAACCATTTGAAAATGGTAAAGGTCTGATTTGTTTCAGACGCGAAAGGATCGAGGGGAAAGTGTATGAAACGTGCACGCATTATTTATAATCCGACTGCAGGAAGAGAAGTCTTCCGTAAACATTTAGCAGAAGTCCTCGAAAAATTGGAGAATGCGGGTTATGAAACATCCGCTCACGCTACAACTTGCGAGGGTGATGCAACAGCGGCAGCGCGAGACGCGGTTCGCAGAGGTTTCGATGTGATTATTGCTGCAGGTGGCGATGGGACGCTCAATGAAGTAGTTGAAGGTGTCGGACATTTTGACAAACGTCCAAAAATCGGCTTGATACCTATGGGAACAACGAATGATTTTGCAAGAGCATTGCGTATACCGAGAGAAATCGATGACGCTGTAGATATCATTTGCCAAGGAGATTCGATTCCGGTCGATGTAGGTTTGATGAATGATCGCTACTTTATTAATATAGCGGGTGGCGGCCGAATGACGGAATTGACATATGAAGTTCCAAGCCGTTTAAAAACAGTAATTGGTCAGTTGGCTTATTATTTAAAAGGAATTGAAATGTTGCCTTCCATACATTCCAGTCATCTTCGTATTGAGTATGATGGAAATGTATTTGATGAGGAAGCCATGATGTTTTTGATTGGCTTGACCAACTCGGTTGGCGGGTTTGAGAAATTAGCACCTAACTCCAGTATCAACGATGGATATTTTACATTGCTTATTTTAAAGAAATGCAATATTGCAGAATTTATTCGTGTGGTTACGCTAGCTTCCCGCGGAGAACATCTGGATGATCCTTTAGTTGTTTCAGCGAAGGCGGAAAAAATTGTGGTGACTTCCAAAGACGAAGTGTTATTGAACTTAGATGGAGAGTACGGTGGCGTATTGCCAGCAACTTTCCAAAATTTATATCAACATGTCGAGATGTTCGTACCGCTTCAGAAATTACGCCCTCAGGATAAAGTGAAGCAAATCAAATAAAAGAAATAATAAAAAGACTATTCCAGTCGAATTACTAACGTTCGGATGGAATAGTCTTTTATTGTGAAAAATTAATTGGGTGAGCCCGATGCAATGAGCATCGTATCAGGTCGATATCAGATGTATTCAATCGCTTCTCCTTGTTTAGCAGCTAACTTTGGCACTTCTTTCAACGGCATCCAACGATAGCTGAATAATTGACCTGCGTCTTTACCTTCACCTTCTACGATATATTCCCATTCGTGCTTGTTTTCTCCTGTATAGGAAAAGTGGAAAATCGTACGTTCATAAATTACATTTTTATCTTCCGGGAAATATTTTGAAGCTTTTACTTTACCTTCTAGTATAAGTTCATCACGCACGATACCGGATTCTTCTTCGATTTCTCGATATAATGCATCCAATAATAGTTCGTTGCGTTCGATTGTACCACCAGGAACTTGTAAACCTGCTTCAGGCTGATCCTTTTGCTCATAAACAAGCAATTTACGGTGTCTGCCTTCCCCTTTTGTAATATACGCTATGACTTTTCTTTTTACTCTTTTCATTGACTTTCACCTCTCATTAGTTAACTAATTATACTGTAAAAACTAACAAATTACAAGTGAAATGGGTTAATTTATTAGTATACAATAATAAGATGTGCTGTGAATGCAGAAATACGTCTAAATTTCAACAAATCGCTTTAAATAGGTTATTGAAAGGTGTTTTAAGGGAAAGCCTAAAATAGAATTGTGCTTAGGAGTGATTAGGTGTATAAAAGGCAAGAAAAGCGTCTGATGTGGTTGGCATTTATTGTAGCGGGTATAATGTTGCTATCAATTATTGGAAGATTATTCTCGTGAAAAGAGGAGGTGGCCTGTGTGGATCCAGTTTTATATTCTAGAATCTTGACCGAACTAACTTTATCGTTTCATATTATCTATGCCACCATAGGGGTCGGTGTCCCGCTCATGATTATGCTAGCCCAGTGGGTGGGTATCAAGAAAAACGATGAGCATTATATTTTGTTGGCTAGACGTTGGGCACGCGGTTTCGTTATCACGGTGGCAGTAGGGGTAGTGACAGGAACAGCAATTGGTTTGCAGTTGTCCTTATTATGGCCGAACTTTATGGAGCTTGCGGGAAATGTGATTGCATTACCATTATTTATGGAGACATTCGCTTTCTTCTTTGAAGCAATTTTTCTCGGTATTTACCTTTATACATGGGATCGTTTTGAAAATCAAAAGAAACATTTTCTACTCCTTATCCCTGTCGCGCTTGGAGCTTCATTCTCTGCAGTATTCATAACCATTGTAAATGCCTTTATGAATGCACCACAAGGCTTTAACCTAGTGAATGGAGAATTAATTAACGTCAATCCACTTGTGGCAATGTTCAACCCCGCTATGCCCACAAAAGTGGCACACGTAGTCGGGACAGCTTATATGACATCCGCCTTTTTATTGGCGGCTATTGCAGCATTCCGTTTGTTGCGTGGTTCGAATCACGTCTATCATAAAAAAGCGTTATATCTGACATTGAAAGTGGGATTCATTTTTAGTGTGAGTGCAGTGTTGGTTGGAGATTTATCAGGTAAGTATTTAGCAGAGTATCAACCTGAAAAACTGGCGGCTGCAGAATGGCATTTTGAAACGGAAGAAAATGCTCCTTTAATTTTGTATGGTGTGTTGGACGATGGGGAAGTTAAATACGCCATTAAAATACCGTACGCACTTTCTATCTTAGCGCATGGATCTCTTAGTGCAGAAGTCGTTGGGTTGGATCAATTTCCTGAAGAAGATATCCCTCCTCTCTATATTCATTACCTCTTTGATATTATGGTAACGATCGGAATGACATTAATGATGTTGTCAGCTATATACTGGATTGGTATGTGGCGAAGATGGTCATTTGTCGAGTCACGCTTATTCCGTTGGCTAATTGTCGCGGGAGGACCACTCGTTTTCATTTCTCTTGAAGCGGGTTGGTGGCTAGCGGAAGTAGGACGTCAGCCGTGGATATTGCGTAATATTATGCGTACTTCGGAAGGCGCGACAACTAGCGGGCAAGTACCGACTATGCTTGTGCTTTTTGCGCTTCTTTACCTGGTTCTAGGAGTCGGTAGTGTTGTTGTTTTAAGGAGAATGTTCATCAGGAATCCTGTAGAACAAGAAATCAAAGATCGGCAGCAGGAGAGAGGCGGTGACATTCGATGAATATCGAGATTCTTGGGATTACGGTATTGTGGGTGTTTTTATTCGGCTACATTCTAATTGGTGCCATTGATTTTGGAGCAGGTTTTTTCAACGCATACAGTTTATTTACGGGCAGACAGCGAATATTGACTAATGTCATTCAGCGCTACTTATCGCCAGTCTGGGAAGTAACGAATGTCTTTTTAGTATTCTTCTTCGTAGGAATTATTGGATTCTTCCCGAAAACCGCCTTTTATTATGGCACCACATTGCTAGTCCCGGTGAGTTTTGCCATTATTCTTCTGGCAGTTCGAGGTTCCTACTATGCATTTGAGACGTATGGAGCCCGTGGTCATAAAGGATATTCATTTGCCTACGGTTCCACGGGTTTATTACTTCCGGCATCACTATCGATTGTTTTAACAATTTCTGAAGGTGGATTTATTGAAATAGTGAATGGACAACCGGTTTTGGATTACTGGAAGTTGTTCACTAGCCCATTAACTTGGTCGATTGTAGTGCTTAGCATAGCGGCAACACTTTATATCTCTTCCGCATTTTTGACGTGGTATGCGAACAAAGCCGGGGATCACGAGGCGACGCATCTTTTGAGGAAATACGCGCTAATCTGGGCATTTCCAACGATCATCGCAGCTGGCGGGATTATATTTGAATTACGTAAGCATAATCCGCTCCATTACGAGAGTATTCAAACGTTCTGGCCTTTGTTTTTGATATCGCTCGTACTGTTTCTGGGTACGGTTTACCTCATTTGGAGACAGCGTCATTATGGTGTGGCGTTCAGTTTACTAATAGGACAGTTCGTGTTCGCTTTCTTTGGCTATGGGGCATCGCATTATCCGTACTTGCTCTACCCGTATTTGACGATCTACGATAGCTTTACGAACCAAGCAATGGCGGTTGCTTTAATCATTGCTTTCATATGTGGATTATTGCTTCTAATTCCATCGCTTTATTTACTATTACGTATGTTCCTGTTCAATAAAGAATACGTAAAAGGAAACGAAAATCATCATGCATAAGGAGGCAATACGATGAATGAATTTTTGATTTTCTATGCGCCTTTTTTGGTGATCATTGCGGGTATACTATTATCGTTCTTTGTGGTCTTGAAAGACGATGCAGTGACTAGAAATGAGTATAAGGACAATAAAGAAACAGACGTGTGATTACGTCTGTTTTTTTGTTTGCTTCCCCGTGTTACACTAGAAGTATCTGAAAGATGGAGGAAAAATCATGAGCTTTGCAGTAAATAAAAATGAAAAGATACGAGTGACGATAGAAGATCTGACACATGATGGAGCGGGCGTAGCGAAAGTAGAAGGCTATCCGTTATTCATTCAAGGAACGTTGCCTGGAGAAACAGTCGATGTCCATGTATTGAAGACATTGAAGAAATATGGATTCGCCAAACTGCTAAATATCGTGGAACCATCTCCATCCCGTGTAACGCCACCTTGTCATGTATTCCCGACATGTGGTGGATGTCAATTGCAGCATTTGTCCTATGAGAGTCAGTTGATACAAAAACGCAAATCGGTACGCGATGTAATGGATCGGATAGCTAAGCTCCCTGACGTGCCTGTACATGAAGTAAAAGGCATGAATGATCCGTGGCGTTACCGCAATAAATCACAAATTCCATTTGATACGGAGAACGACCGTGTAATTACTGGCTTCTATAAAGCTCGTACACATCACATTGTCGATACAGATGTTTGTCTGATCCAAACGAAAGAAGCAGACGAACTGATGACGATGCTTAAGTATAAACTTCAACAGCTTGGTATCGAGACGTATGACGAATATACACACAAAGGTTTGCTACGTCATGTAATCGTTAGAAAAGCACGTCAGACGGGTCAAGTCATGGTTGTACTCGTTACGCGACATAAAAAGTTCCCGCAAAAAGACGCGGTAGTCGAATTAATTCTACAACAATTACCGAACGTGACGTCTATTATGCAAAATGTGAATACAGCGAATACAAATGTCATCATGGGGAATGATATGATTAATCTATACGGAGCGGATGTCATTATTGATCGGATTGGAGATACTGAATTCGAGATTTCAGCACGTTCTTTCTATCAAATAAATCCTATTCAAACGGAAGTACTGTACCAACAGGCACTTGATTATGCTGACCTAACCGGAAATGAAACGGTAGTGGATGCGTATTGTGGAATAGGAACGATTTCATTGTTCTTGGCTAAACAAGCGAAGGCTGTTTACGGAGTTGAAATAGTACCGCAGGCGATAGAAGATGCAAAGCGTAACGCGGAACTAAACAGTATTACTAACGCACATTTTGAAGCAGGTCCTGCAGAAGAGGTTATTCCAACTTGGTACGCGCAAGGTAAGCAATTTGATGTATTAGTCGTCGATCCACCACGTAAAGGGTGCGATGAAAAATTACTAGAAACCATTCTAACTTATAAACCGAAGAAGATTGTGTATGTGTCTTGTAATCCAGGAACATTGGCACGTGATTTACGCATTCTCGAAGATGGCGGCTATCGCACGAAGGAAGTTCAGCCGGTAGATATGTTCCCGCATAGTAGTCATGTGGAGTGTGTGGCGTTTATAGAGTTGAAATAGCTTGGCGACAACGGGTTAGTAATTTCAGTAAATATAGATGTATATTTTAAAAACCCTCGGACGGATAGTTCGAGAGTTTTTTTTGACCTTACGGGGAATCAAAACGTTATGTGAAATACGGAACAACCGATGTTATATTTTAATAAATAACGGAAAAACGAACGAAGAAATATCGTAAGTTTCGACTTCATGTTACAATTACTGAATTAGTTCATAATGTGAAGGAGGTTACACAAATGGCATTAGATATATTGGAGATCATGTATATAGTTTTAATAATTATAGCTATAGGAATTCAAGTTGTATTATATAAAAGTAAAACCAATAACAGTATAATCATTATCAATATGTTATTTGGCCTGCTTTTATCCTACTTGGCGTTTACATCTTTTCCTACAAACTTTACAATTCAAAAAACTCTATCTATTTTAATGGGGATTGTAGCTGTATTGGCAGTTGTTATGAAGTTTAGAAGTAATGAGCTTGTGTTTTTAAGTAAAATTGCGTTCTCGATTTCTATCGTGGTTAGCTTAGGGTTGCTGTTTTTATAAAACACCTTTTACTGTGAACACACAATGCCTATTCGCCCAGGTGAAATGACAAAACAGTATAGTCCAATTCAGACAAGACACCGTGTAAATTAGTGCCTTGTCTTTTTTTATTTTTCAATCATAGCAACAGCATATTTCAGCATACTAGATATACTTATTGTGAGCAGGATGTGGGGATTCCATTTCTTCCGCAATCGCCTTCGTTTCATGAATCGTACCGTACGGATGATTTGGCGGTGCATAAATAGAATACAATTTGATAGGAACAGTACCGGTATTTAATAAATTATGCCAAGTCCCAGCTGGAATAATAACAATATCCTGATCTTGAATGTGTCGCTCGAGGTCTACTTGATCTCTTCTATGTCCTATCTGAACGATACCTTGCCCTTCCTCAAGCCGAATAAATTGATCGGTATGTGGGTGCATTTCCAAACCCACATCTTCTCCCGGCGAAATACTCATTAGTGTGAGCTGAAAATGGTCACCTGTCCATAGTACGGTACGGAACGTTTGGTTTCGTGTTGTTGCCTCTTCTATATTGATCGTGAAAGGCATTGGCCCATAATCCGTTCGACCATCGTGTGGTAACACAGACGAATTTTCAGCTTGATTCATTTGCTGTAAAGGCAATAAGTTAAAACATGGATATATATACACAGGCTGATACCAACACACTAATTTGAAATTAGAAACAGCTGGATTGATCACACTCATTCCTTTCATTATGTTTTGACCATAGTATATGCCTTACATACTGATCTGTGTTTAATTGAAAGTGATAGGGAAAAGAGAGTAAAACAACTAAACGCACAGTGACTAGAATACACAAAGTGGTCATATGTAAGCGTTTCGACTTTGAATGAATTGTGAAAGTCTTCACAATGTAACCAAATCGTTTGCTGAGCGTAGTATACTAAGGTTAACAAGAGAAGTTGGTCATGGATTCTCGCTTAAAGAATTAAAATACAACCAAAAAGGAGACTGAACAACATGTGGGTTATCACATTGTTCGAAACAGAAAAGGTACGGATCTTTGAATATGCGGAGAAAGTAGAGGCTACAACTGCTATGAAGAAGTTCAATCAGTACGCTGTTTTATCCTACACAAAGTAAAATCACTGAACAAACATAGAGAGAATACAAATAAATGATTAAAATGTAAACCAAAGGGAGACTGACAAACATGTGGGTAATTACTTTATTTGATCAAGCAAACGTACGAATATTTGAGTATGCGGAGAAGGTAGATGCGATGAACGCAATGAAAAACTTTAGTAAATATGCCGTTCTTTCTTACACGAAATAAGAAGTGATCATTTTAACCGTAGCGTACGTAGCTGCGGTTTTTTATATGTACGTGTTGTTGAAATATATCTAGTCAGAGAGGCTAATTTATAGAAACTGCTGAAAAAAGTACTTTCTTGTTGATGAAAAGATTAAGTTAAATTGAAAATATATGCATAAATTCTATTTCGCTAATAAGAAAACGTTTGCAGACACAATTGCGACATATGTAAGCGTTTTGACTTTGAATGATTTGTGAAACACTTCACATATCGGTTTCTTTTGTTGTAGAACAGAGTATGATAAGGGTAACAAAAGAAATTGGTTAGCAGATTCCATTCAAGGAACTATGCTGCCAAACAAAAGGGAGACTACACAACATGTGGGTTATCACATTGTTTGACCAAGCAAACGTACGAATCTTTGAATATGCTGAGAAGGTCGACGCAACAAATGCAATGAAAAATTTTAACAATTACGCAGTCCTGACATACACATACTAAGCGTTGGCTTTATTATTGATAAATGAATACACATTAAAAGGAGACTGGAAAACATGTGGGTAATTACATTATTTGATCAAGCAAACGTACGAATCTTTGAATATGCTGAGAAGGCAGAAGCAACAAGTGCAATGGAGAACTTTAACAAGTACGCAGTCCTAACATACACATACTAAGCACTGACTTTACTATTGATAAATAAATACAAATTAAAAGGAGACTGGAAAACATGTGGGTAATTACATTATTTGATCAAGCAAACGTACGAATTTTTGAATATGCTGAGAAAGCAGAAGCAACAAATGCAATGAAGAACTTTAGTAAATATGCTGTTCTTTCATACACAAAATAATTTTACGAAAACAGAACCGTAGCGATTTAGCGCTACGGTTTTTTTATGCATCTGTAATTTTTGTTAGATACAATATGGATTCTCACACAATCTACTATGCTAGAATACGACTATATCAACCATTACGTCAGGCTAGTAAAGAAGGGAATTATATGTTTACTAATTTGAATATATTTTTACAACGATGGATTGCCATCTTAACACCTCTCAGCTTAGTAATAGGTGTCGTGTTTCATCAAGTAGGGGAGCAGTTATTGTTTATTGTCTCCTGGTTGTTTGCGTTTATGACGTTCGTTGGCAGTCTTGGCATGAATATAAAAGAAGTACACATGGTCAGGAAGTATCCTGCCGTAGTACTTGTTAGCATCGCTTTTCTGCACATAGTGATGCCGGCATGGGCGTACTTTTTATCCACGGTATTTTTTGATGATCACTTACTGACGGTAGGTTTTGTGTTAGCAGTCGCAATCCCGACAGGTGTTACGAGTGTGATTTGGGTAACGATTTCGAAAGGCAATCTACCTCTATGCTTATCTATCATATTGATTGATACATTATTGGCACCTATCATTTTACCGGTTATTCTTCATATCGTCGTGGGAGAAAGAGTAACCATTGATAGTATGTCACTAATACTTAATTTACTTTGGATGATCGTACTACCTACAATAGCAGGTATTACGTTAAATGAACTCTCAAAGGGGAGTGTTCAAAAGAAATGGGGGCCTCGCTTAGCTCCTTTCTCTAAATTAAGTTTGTTTGCGATTGTTGCGATTAATGGTAGTGCAGTAGCGCCTTATGTGCAGAAGATTTCTTTTGAACTCGTCGGTATTATTGCGCTTGTACTGTTCATAGCATTAACGGGCTATGCAACTGCCTTATGGATAGCGCATGTACTGTGGAGAGATCCAGTGATTGCTACGACGTTCATGTTTGTGGGCGGCATGCGAAATATCGCGACAGGTGTTGTCATCGCGACAACGTTCTTTCCGCCGAAAGTCGCAATGCCTGTCGTTTTCGGTATGCTCTTCCAACAAGTACTTGCCTCTATATTCAATAAGGTGGGGAACAGGTATGGAAGACGTCATTTCAAGATTAACGAAGAGATATAAAATAAAACAACTGCCGTCATTCTGTGAACAGAACACGGCAGTTGTTTTATTTTTTCTTCTTTTTATTTTTTGGCCTAGATCCAAACTCTGCAGAAAACTCTTCTAAAGAATGGCCCTCTGGATGTTGATTATTACTGTTACTGGCTTCTTTGTTTTTATTTTCATACGTTTTCAACGGGTTATGTGTCCGTTCATTCATGGTTTTCTTATTATTTTTATTCGCCATGTTCGTCCACCTCCTACAGACTAGAATGGACAAAAGTCGAGGTTTTATGCGGTGACTGACAATATCAAAAAACGTCTAAAAGATGTTATCATGACTAAAAGAAGAGGTGGAACTATTCGAAAAGTATCTAGAGTATTCCTGTTACTCGTCGTCGGTGCACTTTTTATGATAACAATAGGGTGTTCAAATCAAGAGAACGATAAGAATGAACAATCTAAACAAATAGACATGCGCAATCAACAGAAAGAACAAGAGCTGATTGCGGTACACGATGCCGCTGAAAAAGGAAAGCTACCCAGTCAACCATGGCAAGTGGGGAAAACTACTTTTCAACAAGTCCAAGAACAGTTGGGGAAAGCTGATAAGGTAGAACGTGATCGTAAGGGAATATATGCATCTTATAAAAAAGAAAAATTGAAGCTTCGTTTGACAGAGAACAAGAAGGTTTATAAATTACGTATAGCGGAATCGAAATTCGTTGACATAACGCAATTGCAGACCAAGGAAGTACTAGGAGTTCCAGATGGACTTGAACAAGTAGGTGGGCAAACAGCATTTATTTATGAATTGAATGATGAATACCAATTAACTTTGTTGTTTTCTTCAGCAGAAAACGATGCAACCATCGCAGAAATTGCTGTTCTCCATAAGCCGAGTGCGGAAATTCAGGATGTGATACAGGAAATGCAACTTGATGAAAAACTCGGTCAATTGATTCTTATGGGTGTGCAAGGTCCGCAACTGGATTCTGTAGCGAAGGGATTTATTCAAGATAGGCATGTCGGTGGCATTATTTTATTTAAACGCAATTTCGTTTCTGTTTCGCAATCGCTTAGTTTGATTAATGATTTGAAACAGGCGAATACGAATGCGAAAACGCCGTTATTTATTAGTGCAGACGAGGAAGGTGGACGTGTTACACGATTGCCAAAAGAACTCGTAAAAACACCTTCTAATCGTAAAATCGGAAAAGTTGAAAACGGGAAATATGCATATGATGTTGGAGAGTTAATTGGCCGCAAAATGAGTGCATTCGGATTGAATATGAATTTTGCACCTGTACTGGACGTCGATAGCAATCCGAATAATCCAGTGATTGGTGATCGCTCGTATGGCCATGACGCACGGCTAGTCAGTAAAGCAGGAATCGAGCAGGCCAAGGGTATGATGTCGCAACATGTCATACCTGTCGTCAAACACTTCCCAGGACACGGTGATACCAGTGTAGACTCACATATTGATTTGCCCGTGATCAAGCATACTAAGGAGCGCTTGAAGAACGTAGAACTATTTCCCTTTAAACAAGCGATTGAAAGTGGCGTAAATGCGATTATGGTCGGACACTTACTTGTAGAGGCATATGATCCGAAAACACCTGCATCATTTTCAAAAATCATCATTCAAGACGTATTACGTGATGAATTACAGTTCGATGGTGTGGTGATTACAGACGACTTGGTCATGGGAGCTATTGAAAAGAACTATACAATTGGAGATGCGGCAGTTCAATCTATTGCAGCAGGTGGAGATATTTTACTTGTTGGGCATAAATATACGCCAGTAGACGAGCTACTCACTGCATTACAAACGGCTATAAGTGAAGGAGTCATTACAGAACAACGAGTCAATCAAAGCGTCGAGCGGATTTTACTGCTAAAGCAACAGTATAAAGTGGTGGATATTCCACAAGAGCAAGTCCATGTGGAAGAATTGAATGAACAAACGAAGGAGCTTGTAAAGAAAATTCAATCGGGTATTTAACGATAAAGGGGTGTTTGTATGGAAGAGCGTGTTCTTTTGTTACATGGTTTCAATAAAAATTCACGTGATATGCAGACATTGTCTATCTATTTAGAACATCAGGGTTTCATTGCAGATCACTCGACTTACCGTTAACATATCATGAATTTGACCAATCCATTTATCTTGTGGAAAAACATTTGTCCGATATGATCTCACAAAAAGATACTCCTATTCATTTGGTTGGTCACAGTACAGGCGGTCTACTTATTCGAAAAGTGTTGCAAGAAACTGAATGGAAGGATTCAATTGGTCACTGTGTGCAAATTGCTACGCCAAACCGTGGAAGTCAGCTGGCGCATGTGGCGAGTAAAATTACAGGATACACTGAACACTACAAGACATTACGCTCATTAAACGCAACGTATATTGAACAGTTAAACTTGCCGGATATGACTCCTTTTGCGATTGGCGCAATTGCGGGGAATCGAAATCATTTATGGCTTGGGAAATTGCTTCAAGGAGAAAATGATGGACGAGTAGAGTTGGATTCAGTTTATTATCCGGGACTTGCTGATTTTATTAAGTTGCCCTATGGACATAAAGAAATTCATCACCAGAAAGAAGTAGCGGAATTAACTGCACGTTTTTTGCTAACTGGGCATTTTTGATGAAGCATTGCTATTTCACTTGAAAAAATTCACAGCTCCAATTACCTTGTAATATTCACTTCAGCGGGCATGCTATAGCTGAGGGAATAAGGAGGATGATTGGATGAGTATTAGCGAAGAATTGAAAAAGTTGAAGGCATTTCACTGTGATGATCGATGTGTGCTGTCAGTATACTTAAACACGAATCCTGCAGATCCTGACCAACAACAAGCTGCGTGGAGAATTCATTTGAAATCAGGGTTGAAGAGACTTGATGAATACCTCGTCGCATCCGGAGATGAAAAAGAATTGACTGCATTTCGTTCATTGAAAGACCGTGTGATGAAAGAAGTTGAAGATAAGCAAAATGATTTGGCGAAAGGGGTTATCATTTTTGCGGCAGCGGATCCTGAAATATGGTCTGTTCATTATGTTCAAGTAGCAGTCAAGACGAGCTTTCATTGGGAAAACCAAGCCATGACGAATGAATTTGAGTATATGTTACAAGCATATCCAGAAGCGGGAATTATACTCCCAAGCTACAGTAATGTCCGGATTTTGGATACAGCAATGGGGAGAGTCCATGAAGAAACGGTGTATGAATTTGATTCGGGTCTCGATGTCTGGAAAGAACAGAAAGGTGTTAAGTCGTCCATACAACGGGGAGTAGGTGGACATACAGACGAATTTGATCATCGGTTAAAGGAGAATCTGGATCGTTTTTATAAAGGCATGGGTTCTGTAGTGGGTAACATGAAAAAGAAGCGCGGATGGAAAGAAGTGCATGTGGCAGGGGAAGCCGAACTGGCCAATAGCTTCGCGTCCATCTTGCGTGAAAAACCCGCAAGCTGTATTCATAAAAACTTTGGAAAATCGAACAATAATCACGTCATCCAAAAGATTTTCGAATCCCGCTAAGAAGAATCAAAAGAGGATGTCCTAGAAGTCAGCGACTTCTAGGACATCCTTTCTTTATGTAGTTTGTTTTTTGAAAAAATTCAAATACAGTTAAAGGGATTGAAGTTTCAGTTTCACTACATTCCTTTAATGGATAATAATTAAAGGAATTTCAGAATATTACTAGTATACTAAGTTCTAAAGGGGGGAATGACATGGGAAGAGGCAGAAAGATTATACTGTGGGCACTCAGTATACTGTCAATTATAGCTGTGTTTGTTGTGATATTTGCAAACGCTTACATTTTGAAGTCGAAACCGCTTGTAGAAGGAAACCATCAAGTCACATTCATCGATCAAGAAGTAATCGTTACACGGGATAACAATGGGGTACCGCATATCAACGCTGCTTCGGATGAAGATCTATACCGAGCGCAAGGTTATGTGCAAGCGCAAGACCGTTTATTTCAAATGGATCTAGCCCGAAGGCAGGCGAGCGGTCGTCTGGCGGAAGTCATCGGTGATAAGGCAGTCGATACTGATAAGTTATTTCGTACATTTAGTTTGCGAAATGCCGCAGAAGCTTCATATGATGGATATGGAGAACAGGCAAAAGCAGTACTTGGCTGGTATGCGGAAGGAGTCAATGCATTCATTCGGGAAGCTATATCGGAAAATCAATTGTCTTATGAATTTGCACTTCTTGGATATGAGCCTGAAGAGTGGGCACCGATTGATTCATTAACGATCGGGAAGTATATGGCTTATGACTTGGGGGGGAGATGGCAACCGCAAGCCTTCCGCCACTGGGCAATCAATGCGTTTCCAGAAGAAAAAGTGAAAGATTTATTCCTGACGTATCCGAAAAATGCAGAATCTATCATGACGGCTAATAAAGAGCATAACGTAGAGGTAGCGGGACGTTTTCTACCGGAACTTTCACCACCTGAATTCAATGGAAGTAACAACTGGGTAGTATCAGGAGAAAAGACGGCTTCCGGTAAACCATTACTAGCTGATGATCCGCATTTAGGACTGAGTACACCGTCTATTTGGTATCAAATGCATTTACAATCCCCTGAACAAAATGTTGAAGGAGTAATCTTTGCGGGAATTCCTGGAATTATTTTAGGAAATAATGAAGATATTGCCTGGGGGGTTACGAACGTTGGACCGGATGTGCAAGATCTTTATATTGAAGTTCCGCATCCAAGTAAAAAAGCCCAATTCCGTTATGATGGCAAGTGGGAACAGGCAGAAGTACGAGATGAGACGATTAAAGTTAAAGATGCTGAAGATGTTCCCTATGAAGTACTTGTCACAAAACACGGTCCGATTATTTCAGACGTTATGTACAAAGAAGAAAACCCTGATGCATTATTCTCCATGCAGTGGACGGCACTCGAGCCCACGCTTGAGCTCGAAGCAATTATGGAAATGAATAAATCAACAGATTGGAAAAGTTTTGAGAAAGCATTGGAGAAGTTTCATGCACCTGCACAGAACTTCGTCTTCGCTTCGACGGACGGCACAATCGCGTATAAAGCAAACGGTCGCATTCCCATCCGTAAACAAGGTGACGCACAATTGGCAGTGCCAGGAGATTCTTCTGATTATGGTTGGGAGGGTTATATTCCCTATGAAGAACTACCACGTGTAGTTAATCCCGAAGAAGGTTTCATCGCCACAGCAAATAATGAAGTGGTAGATGAAAATTATCCATATCACATCACAAAGTTCTGGGCACAACCATACCGCTTTGAACGGATTGCAGAAGTGCTACGAGGAGGAGATAGTTTCACAGTGGATGACATGATGAAACTGCAAATGGATCAAAAAAACCTTTACGCTGCGGAATTCCTTGCATCCATGATTACATCAGTAGAGAACAAAGACCAATCAGGTGATTACAAAGAAGTATTAAATACATTGAAACAATGGGATCAATTTGATTCAAAAGATAGCAGTGCTCCGCTAATTTTCCACAAATGGATGAAACAACTGCAAATCGATATGTTCCGCAATGAAATGCCGGATGATGTCTATGAACTAATGCCAGGTAAAAACCAGATTACAGACGAACTTCTGCGTAAAGGCTATAGTGGTGAAAAAAGTGTCTGGTTAGAAGAAAAGCGGGGCATTGATCAGTGGGTGTATAATTCATTCATTAACGCAATAAATAAAATTTCTGATGACTTCGGCGACAAACAACAAAAATGGGCATGGGGCGACTATCACCAACTGACATTCCCACACCCGCTAGCAAGCGCATCACCTGTATTCGTCAAATTATTAAATCCCGAAAAACAGCCAATCGGTGGTTCCAATATTACAGTGCAAGCTGCTTCCTTTAAAGACGACGGCTCCGTTAACCACGGCGCATCATGGCGTTTTGTTGCAGATCTAGACGACTTAACAAAAACATATCATGTCGTTGGGCCCGGCCAAAGCGGACATCTGAAATCCAAATGGTTCCACGACCAAGCAGAAGACTGGGCAAAAGGCCACTACCACGAAACACTCATGACACAAGAAATCCCTGACGGACGTGTACTTACGTTGCAACCGACCGGTGAATAATGAAAAATGTAGGATTAGTTAATTATGTAGGATTAGGCTGAAGACAAACTCCTGAATTAGGGGGGTGTCTTTAGTCTTTTTTCCATTTTAATTTTGTATCAAAACATAAAATTAAGAAGCGATATTAGTTGATCGTAAGTCTAAGACTACCGGAGGGTGAGCGTGCGCCTGAAACGTCGTTCAACGGTGCTTCCTCAAATCCTTATCTATTCTTATTCTATATGATAAAAAAATTACTCTCATGGTATACTATATGAATTCTAAATTGCACGGCACTATTGGAGGAATCGTCTAATGAAACATCTAGCAGGCGGCGTACAATGGACCATCTTTCTCATTGCATCATCTATTGCTGCCCCCATCGCAATCGCGCACGCCTTTGGTATGGACTCAGTAGCGACATCGCTATTTATGCAAAGAACTATATTTGTTCTCGGTGTTGCCAGTCTGATTCAGGCATTTTTCGGACATAAAATGCCCATCAACGAAGGTCCCGCAGGCTTATGGTGGGGAATTTATGTGGTCTATGCCGGTATGGTCGGCATTTTTTATACAACCTCAGCAGACGCCTTGCAAGCATTGCAAAGTGGTATGTTATACAGCGGTGTGATATTCATGATCCTCGCAGCGACAGGAATCATCACGAAAATGAAAGTACTCTTCACACCAGCAATCACGTTTACGTATCTAATGTTGCTGATCTTACAATTAAGCGGAACCTTTATTAAGGGAATGATAGGGATAGAAGAAGTAGGAGACCATCTGGATTCAGTCATTTTTCTCGGAAGTTTCATTGTTTTACTCATCACGTTTGTTGCGATGGCAAATAAACGCCCGTTCATATCTAAATATGCGATATTGATCTCCATTGCACTTGGCTGGGGGATTTTCTTGCTACTAGGAAAAACACCAACTATCGCGAAAGTGTCCGATCAGCTAATCCAACTACCAAAAATGTTTGTTTATGGAAAACCTGTATGGGATAGTGGTGTTCTCGTTACAGCGATTTTCATTACATTATTGCTAGTAGCGAATATGCTTGCATCAATACGTGTCATGGAACATTTGTTGAAGGAATCTTTTCATATTAAAGCGCCAGATCGATTACGCCAAGGAGCATTTGCTTCAGGATTCATCCATCTGATCGCAGGCGCTTTTTCCGCCATTGGATCCGTACCGATTTCAGGATCTGCTGGATTTGTTGGTACGACACGTATGCCATCTATAAAACCATTTATTATTGGCAGTACGCTATTAGTACTCATTACACTGTTTCCAAGTATTATGGCGATATTTGCGGCTTTACCAGCGCCAGTTGCATACGCTGTAACTTTCGCCATCTTTACAAAAATGGTCTCGATGGCATTCAATGAACTCGACGCTGATCCAGAAAAGGAGCGTGCTCGCCAAGCTGTAGCTTTTGGATTAATGGTAGGTGTAGGGACTATGTTTGTCCCCGGAGAAAGTTTGTCGCAACTTCCTCCCATTGTAGCTTCCACATTATCTAATGGATTGATTACAGGAACGATTCTCGCAATACTTATTGAGCAATACATGATACGCAGAAGTCGGAGAAATCATTATAGTAAAATGTAAAAAGCCAAACAGTATGAACTGTCCGGCTTTTTCACGAATTATTTTCTTTTATCCTCTGTTGCCCGATAGACTTCTTTCAAAGCATCCCGATATTCTTTACCGCTTGCATTTTCTCGGGCACGTGAAGCTTCTTCGGCAGATACTTCAAACTCCATTCCCATTTCTTCGTTGATCGTTCCTTTATGAAACAAATGACGTATATCTCGATCCATAGAAATCCCTCCTACTCATAATATGGTGTAATTTGCGATAGTCATACATAAAGAAGAGGAATTCAGCAAAAGAAAGAGGATTCATTATCAAATTGTCGAAAGAAGTAAAGTAGTAACACAATTTAGAATAGGGAGAGGATCTGCACATGAGTAAAAAAGTATTGATTCTTGGTGGAGATGCAGTAGAAGCACTGGAAATTTTCTATCCTTATTATCGTTGTTTGGAAGAAGGATTCGACACAACTATTGCTTCACCATCAGTAAAAAAATTATATACCGTTACCCATGATTTCATCGATGGAATGGAAACGTATGTTGAAAAACCCGCGTATGGCTTGGATTCACATATTGCCTTCAAAGATGTCAATCCTGCAGACTATGATGCGCTCATTATTCCAGGTGGACGTGCACCAGAGTATATTCGTCTAGATGAATCATTACCAGATATTGTCCGCCATTTCTTTGAAGAGAATAAACCCGTGGCGGCAGTTTGCCATGCTGCTCAAGTGTTATCCGTTATTCCTGATCTCATGCAAGGCAGGGAATATACAGCATATATCGCGTGTAAGCCAGACGTTACAGCAGCTGGTGCTACGTATATAGAAAAAGATCTTCATACAGAAGGGAATCTAGTATCAGGACATGCTTGGCCAGATCTTCCAGGCTTAATGAGAGAATTCATGAAAATGATCAATAAATAATAAAACGTAAAGTACATTAGGCTTTGCGTCAGACTGAAGACGTTTCCAGAAGTGGAATCGCCTTCGGTTTTTTTATATATTGATTTTAGTAAGCCCAAAAAACAACTATCAAAAAGATAATAAATGGAATCATTAATGCTAAAAATAAACCGGCAACAATCATAATCGTGCCAAATCCACGCCATGAAGAGAAGTGATGGATAATCCCAATCCCTTTCGATAATATCACTGTACTAAAGATACTTAGAGCCAATGTTAGTAAATTAGCGAGTAATAATACAATAGATAATGATCCAAAAACGTCAACACTTGCAGTATTCGTCATATCCTCAAATAAATTCTTGCCGTAAATAATGACTAATAGCAAGTTAATCGGCATCATCCAAATCAAAGGTATCGAAGCGATTGGCGTCATTTGCACCATATCCTTAAAGTTCCCTTTACCTCCGAGCCATTTACCTACCCACGTGTAGAGAGCAGAACTAATGAACAGGCTGATCATAGTCCCGATGAACGATGACACGATACCGAGTAGGATCATTACCGGCAATGACAGATTGGGTAAAATATCCGTTTCAGCGAATGATGTTATACCGACGCTGACCGACGTAAGGAATAAGATGAAAAAACTATAACTCCATGTTTTGTATTCAAGAACATAATGAATCGTTTGTTTAGGTTGTGTCCATATTGAAATAAGTGGTTGCATAGGAAGACCTCCTTTCATATAGTCTACTATACGTTCAAAGACTACCATATGTTTCATAAAGTTCGTTTGAAATCCTCGAACAGTAAAAATTAGCAGGGATTTGCTATACTTTCTCTAGTAACTATTAGAGGAGGAATTATTCATGGCAAAATTATTTAGTCCTTATACTATACGTGGTGTAGAGTTTAAAAACCGTATCGCAATGGCACCGATGTGTATGTATTCTTCACATAATCAGGATGGGAAAGTAGAAGACTGGCATAAAATCCACTACGCAACGCGTGCGGTAGGACAAGTTGGTCTGATCATCGTTGAAGCAACAGCCGTTCAACCGCAAGGAAGAATCTCAAGTGAGGATTTAGGGATCTGGTCAGATGAGCATATTGAAGGTTTAACTGAAATCGTTCGTTTAAACAAACAGCATGGTGCTCGTACCGGTATCCAATTAGCACACGCAGGAAGAAAGGCGACAGTGGATGGAACAATTCATGCGCCAAGCCCTATTGCGTACAATGAAAAACACAAAACACCGACAGAAATGACTGTCACTGATATTGAAGAAACCATTGAAGCATTCAAACAAGGAGCGCTCCGTGCCAAACAAGCTGGATTTGACGTGATTGAAATCCATGGTGCACATGGCTATTTACTTAATGAATTCCTAACTCCACTATGTAATCATCGTGAAGATGAATACGGGGGATCAGCAGAAAATCGCTATCGCATACTTAGGCAAGTAATTGATGCAATTCGTTCTGTTTGGGAGGGTCCGTTATTTGTCAGAATCTCGGCAGAAGATTATCAAGAAGGCGGCATGGATTCTTCGCAGTATGCAGAAATGGCGGGCTGGATGAAAGAACAAGGTGTCGATCTAGTCGACGTTAGCTCAGGTGGAGTAGTTCCGGCTGCTATTCATCCTTTCCCAGGCTATCAAGTGCCATTTGCAGATACAATCCGTCAGCGAGCAAATATTGCAACGGGTGCAGTAGGATTGATCACATCAGCCCTACAAGCAGAAGAAGTTTTACAAAATGACCGTGCGGATATCATATTGCTCGCTCGCGAATTATTACGTGATCCTTATTGGGCGTACACAGCAGCAAAAGAACTGGGAGTAGAAATCGAATCACCCGTTCAATATACACGCGGTTGGATATATTAATCCATTCGTTTTGTACTTTACGTTTTATTATCAAAAAATAATAACTCAGCACGAATCCCATCATCAATATGTAAGATAGCGAAAGAGTAATGGGGTAATTTTCGCTTATCTGTTGGTGAACCAGGATTCAGTAATAGGGTTTTATTCAAGTAACGAAGCATAGGAATGTGGGAGTGTCCGAAGACGATGACGTCCAGTGGCACTCCTTCAAATGCTTCAATAGCCCGTTTTTCTGTAGTCTTTTTCTCGCCATGACCATGTACTAATCCAATGTTTACGTGCCTCGCTTGAATCACTTGCTGCAATGGAAACCGTTCTTTTATATCCTCGTCATCCACATTTCCAAAAACGCCTTTTACTTCCGCAAATTCAGAAAGCATCTGCACGACTTCGACCGATTTCCAATCACCTGTATGTAAAATTAAATCGGCCGTCTCACATTCTTTTATTAATCGTGATGGCAAACCTTTTCCTCTTCCAGGCATATGTGTATCTCCTGTAACGACGATTTTCATACTGAACCTCCTGTATTTGTAATTGCTTATATCATTTCCATTCTCGCTGAATAGCAAACAAAGAATCGGACATACTACTGCTATGACGGGAGGCGATTTTATGGAAGACTATACATTTACGGATGCGGTACTGGCAGATTACAAAACTGGTATGGGTGCAATGAGCGAACAGTTGCCGAAGTTCATGAAATCATTCCACGCATTTACGGAAATTGGTTTTGAAGAAGGAGAAATCAGTCAGAAATATAAACAGCTGATTGCACTAGCAGTAAGTATCTATGCACATAGTGAGTTCTGTATTATTTTCCATACAAAAGCTTGTATGGATGCAGGTTGTACAGTTTCAGAAGTATTAGAAGCTGTTGGTGTTGCAGCTACGCTTGGTGGTGGAAGTGCCTTAAGCCAAGCAGTCACATTGGTTATGCAAACGATTGATGAATTACAGGATAATCCGAAACCTTTACAATAAAAAAACATCTTATCGATCGCCATTCGATAAGATGTTTTTTTATTTCATATGTTTCATTATGCGAAAGACGGGGTAACGGATATACAGCATAGTATGTTAGAGGAGGATAAAACGTTGATTCAAACATCAAACGCTTTATTGACAAAAGAAGACTTTACAGAACGTAATGATTTACCGGAATGGTTACGTAGAGAATATCAAACATTTCATGATATTGTGACCGATAAAACATTCCCATGCTATTTTGGTATGGCTGGTGAAAATAAAGGCGAGTTGCGCTATGCCTATATTTCACAAAAAGACTGGTCGAACTTACCGCAAGCGCTAGAAGCTTTTTTAAAACTATTTGAAAATCCAAAGCATAAACGCCATGGTCTGTTTGTATTTGTTGAACCCTTTGAAAAAGAAGGAACAATAGAAGAATATCGCCAACAGTTTTGGGATATTTTGCAATACTTGCATAAAGAAGATAAAGAAGAATGGCCTGCTGAAGCGCCACGAGATCCTGATCATTATCTGTGGGACTTTCATTTCCAAGGTGAGCCGATTTTTGCTTTTGGTAATGCACCCGCCTATAAGCAACGCAAAACGCGTGATTTGGGAAATGCAATGGTCATCGGGTTCCAGCCGCGCAAAATTTTTAAAGGTCTAACAGGTACGGAAAAAGGCGGAATTAACTCACGTGAAAAAGTTCGTGAACGTGTAGAGGTATGGGATAATCTACCGAAGCATCCCGATATCAGCCATTACGGAGATCCGACGCATAATGAATGGAAACAGTTCTTCATCGGCGACGACAGTGTGCCGTTAACAGGAAAGTGTCCATTCACTCATAAGGATATGTAAACTGAGGATGTCTCTGCAGTCGTGAACTTACGGTTGCCGGAGACATTTTTTATATGACTGAGTTTCGAAACCAAGGATGAATAAAAAGAGGTGAGTGAGTAGATTGAAGCTAGAACCCGGGACGCGTATTTTATAACCAAAGTGGTGAGTCTATAAATTTGCAGCCCCTTACTCATCCACTCCATTTCAAATCCCTCTCTATTTTTAATTGCTTAACAGGCCTCCATACTTTTATGATGTACATAAGAGGGGTGCGTAAAAATGAAAAAATACGATCAAGAAGTTCGGGGCTTACTAGTGGATGATGAAACGCGCTGTATCCATTACGCAACAGAAACAGACAGAATTGCCATCAAGTTCTATTGTTGTGAAATCTATTATCCATGTCACCTATGCCATGAAGAAGCGGGTTGCGGCCATCACGCTGTTTGGCCAGTTAGTCGATATAATGAAAAAGCCATACTGTGCGGTAATTGCGGCCACGAACTCACCATTACTGAATACTTACAATGCGACTATCAATGTCCTTCTTGCGACGCGGGGTTTAATCGAGGGTGTGGTCTGCATAAGGAGCTATACTTCGAAAATGAGGCGAGCCACTAATTGGTTTTAACTGTGACTAACAGGGAACACTAAGTAAAACAAGTAAAGTGAGGGGTTTGCATGAAGATGCCGACGATGGATACAGAAGAATTACTGTTATTTGCAAAAGAGGCAGATGAATCGGGAACAACTTGGATTCAGCAAGCCGATTATGAAGCAGAAGAGGCAATCATGACGGATGAAGACCTTGCCGGCAAAGAACCTTTGCAACGGCTTAGAATAGTAGTGGAGTCGGATGGAAATACCAAATACTTCGAAACCCTTTTCTATACAGGGGCTGAATTAGAAGAGTTAATGAGCGAACTAGAACCGGTTTTCAAGAAATATCCTAAAAAAGTGCTAGATTCAGATGAGATGGATGAAAAAATACAAGGTTTAAAAAAATAGTAAAGAGGATCTTCTGCCAAAAATTCGGCAAGAAGATCCTTTTTTCATTCCAAGTACTGTAGTATTTCTTCAATTGCTAGTTCACCGGCAATTTCCCAACGACTTTTATCACGAATTTCTGCATCTCGATCCAACGGTTCTTGGAATTGATTGAAAGAACCACTTATTAAAGAACTTGAGTCGGGATCTAATCCCGTATTCACCACATGTTTGATGACGTAAGGTTTTTTAAATTTAATGGATGTGTTGAAATCATCAAGTTCACCGTCATGAACTTCAAAGGGGACACGTAAGTAAATGGTTTCGCCAGCTTCTCTATGAAGGATGGAATCAAAACTACCTTTATGATAATCCCAGCCTCCGCCAAAATGATAGCCGTGCTGATCGACTTTATCCCGTAAAGTCCCAAAACAAGCTAGTTTGCCTTCAATCGGCGTATCTAATTCCAGCATGAAATCACTCCTTTTTAACAGCATTCCATACTAGCAAATATTTATACATCCCCAAAAAATTTAACGAAAAGGTTTCTAATTTCCATAACCCGGGTACATGTATCAACACGACGTTAAAAAGAGTTCTAAATAATTCATTACAACATTAGGAGGAGATTTATATGGGTAAAAATAGATATATTGGAATGTACTATAATGAAACAGATCTGGTGAACCGTCTGGATGAGTTGAAAAGAGAAGGATGGCCTGAAGATGATATTTATGTCGTTGTGAAAAATGAAGATCAATTAACTATGCTTAGAAGTCGTACGGATGCAGAAATTAAATCAGCTGACGATTCATGGTGGGATCGTTTTATGGGGTTTGTTTCTGGAGAAGACCATGTACGTCGTATGGTAGATAGTTTAGATTTCGGAACAGAAGATACAGTAAAGTATTACCAGGAAATTGAACAGGGTGGCATGTTGCTATATGTTGATTCTGGTGAAGCAAATCGCCACTATATGGACAACACCGAGTTCTACGGCAGAATTGGAAAAAGTACAGACGTAAATCTTGGAGCGAATGGCTTGAGCGTAACTGACCAAGAATTGAATGGAGGAGATCCGGCATTCAGATTGAACCAAACGCTTCCAGATCATACACTTAACCAACACAATCGGGATGTAGATTCTGGCCTTCATGCAACTGAACATGCTTTCACTGACACAGATACAGAAGAAGAGCGTCTACGTTTACACGAGGAACGTCTTCAAGTGGATAAGCATGAAACACAGCGTGGAGAAATCCGTGTTGAAAAAGAAGTAGTAGAAGAACCTAGATCAGTAGATGTTAGCGTTTCGCACGACGAAGTGACAATCGAACGTAGACCAGTTGTAGATGGAGAAGGTGGTTTTGACGGTCGCAATGGCAATGACGCGGCAGCGTTCAGGGAAGATGATGAGACAATTCGCATTCCGATTACTGAAGAACAAGTGGAAGTAACAAAGAAACCAGTTGTCACGGAAGAAATCATACTCAAGAAGCGTGAGGTTGTAGAGAATGAAACGATTCACGAATCAGTGAAACGTGAGGAAGTACATTTTGAAAAAGAAGGAGACGTAGAAGTCAAAGGCGATCAGTTGGATAAAGACCGTTTCTAAAAAACATGTAGCAAATACCTTGTCATTCCCTTTCTGGATACTGTAGGATAGACGTAACAGCCAGGAAGGGGAGATGACATGTTTAAGCATCCAGGTATTGCCGCCGTGCTTAGTTTTTTCTGGACTGGCGTCGGTCAAATCTATAATGGACAAATCCTTAAAGGGATTTTACTTATTATCTTGCAAGGAATCAACGGTCTGCTCATGTTTGTAGGTATCGGTTTCATTACGTATCCCATTGTATGGATTTGGGGTATGTATGACGCTTATAAGACTGCCGAGCGTATGAACTACAATCAAAATCAATATAATCAACATTGAAAAATGTCCCAGCCAGTAGTGGCAGGGACATTTTTATGTTCACTTATTTAATTTCCATGTAGAGTAATTTAATACTAGTGCAAACATAACCCATCCAATATAAGGTACCATCAATCCGCCTGCGATACGATCAGTCTGATTGAATTCATAAGCGGTCATAGCAATTGCACCTAACAAAATCGTCATCTCTATCAGTGCTGTACCTCGTAAATTCCATTTAAAGAACAAGAAGGACCAAAGAAAATTAAGGCCTAATTGTACGTCATACAACGAGATAGCGGTATCTTTCCATTGCGATGGCTGCTTCATTTCCACGCGGTAATTCGCAACACCCATTATCGTATATAAAGCTGTCCAAGCAAATGGAAATGTAGCTCCGGGAGGAGAAAATGAAGGTTTCTTCAACTTGGCATACTGTTTTTGCGTATTGCGGTTAGCAAGAAATCCGATAATCGATCCGCCCACTACTGGAATTAACACGTTACGCGTGAGCTTCTTCCAATCCAGTTCACCATATACTTTTAATAATTCCAAGGTAAAACCCCCTTTTTAGAAAGTTTCCCCCATTCACTAGTTACTAAACAGTGATTACGTATTCGTTGTATACATAATTTCACCAGCGACAATAGTTTTTTCTACTTGTATTTCAGTTATTTGATCAACGTCTATAGTGAAAACATCGTCTTTCAAGACCGTGAAGTCTGCATCAAATCCAACTGAGAGTTTTCCTCTTGAATGCATTTTACCTATAGTAGCCGCTGCGCCTGAAGTAAATAATTGTACTGCCTCATAACGACTAAGTTTTTCATCTGGCAAATATCCTTCATGCTGTTCCGTACATAATCTTCTGGTGATTGCTGCGTGTATACCTAGCAAAGGATTCGGGTCTTCAATAGGAGCATCTGATCCCCCGCCACAAATAAAACCTTTAGTTAGAAGCTTCTTCCATGCATATGCCCAGTCAAGCCGGTCTTCACCCAGTCGGTCCCTAACCCAAGGGAAATCAGAAGGAACGAACGCAGGCTGTATATCTAAAACAATGGGAAGCCTTTGCATTCGCTCTACTAAATCATCACGTAATAAAATGACATGTATAAACCGATCTTTCTTGCCGGCTGGAGCAGGATACTTTTCAATGACATCTAGTGCTTTTTCAACTGCTAGATCACCAATCACATGTATGGCAACAGCTTCTCCATAGTGTCTTGCCATTTTGACATAGTTATCGATCTCTTCATCGGTCAATACAGCTGTTCCTACATTATCGGGTTCATCGGTGTACGGCTCACTTAACAGCGCAGTACTGCCGCCAAAAGCGCCATCAATGAAGAACTTCATCTCACCAGGCTCTACCCACGGTGTATTATAGAGCATATGGTCTTCCATCAAATCAGAAAATACACTAACATGACACAGTAAATGAGCACGAAATTTTCGATCACCACCGAGAACATTATTGAAAGCTTTCAATGGCGTCTGATAGTGACCATAGTAACCTAAGTCATCGGTCACAACACCTGTCAACCCAACAGATAGTAAATGATCAACAGAAGTTTCCAAAGCTTTCGTAACATAGTCCTCTGTTGGAGTCGGTAAAAGTTGAAGCACTAGCTGCATAGCACCTTCTTTCAATAACCCTGTCGGCTCGCCGTTATGATCGCGTTCAATGACACCATCATCAGGATCAGGTGTCTCTTTTGTAATACCAGCTAGTTCCAGAGCCTTTGAATTGACGATAGCAGCATGCCAACAAGTGCGTTTTAATAGCATGGGTGAATCTGTTACAGCATCCAACTCATAGCGAGTGAAGATTTTCTTGTCAGGAAAATTATTCTCATCCCAACCTTCCCCAATGAACCATTCGTCTTCTGGCAAATCTTTATAGGCGTTTAGAAGCAGCTCCATCATATGTTCTGAAGAAGTGGTGTTGGATAAATCAAGGCGCAACAGCTTTTCACCTTGGCCGATCATGTGCATATGATTATCGATAAAACCAGGGTAAACAAAAGCACCTTGCAAGTCTATTTGAGTATCAGCTTGATTTTTTAGTTCATCATATGAACCGGTCGCTAGTATTTTTTCGTCGTTTGTAAGTAAAGCATCTATTGTATGTCCTTCATTTTGCATCGTATAAAAGAGTGCATTAAACCAAATCGTTGTCATACCGAAACCTCCTTATCTACCTATAGTAAACTGAATAAGATGAATCAACAAATAGTAGATGAAAAATTTTATATGAAATACGTTGAGCTAATTAGCGATTCTGAAGTGTAGGTTGGATATTCACACAACAGAGTAGCACATGAATACATAACGACGTCATACTTTTACCATAATAGGTGAGATTTTCATGCATTCCAGTGTAGGAAAGGTTGTAAGATGAATCACGTTTTGACTGGCTTATCATATGCTGATAAAGAAAGGGGTGGGTGTCTTGATTGAACATCAAATCATATCTATAGATGGACAGTCATTTCAAGCAGTTACGGTAAAACTACCGAAAACGACGCTACTTACAGTTTCGAATGACAAAGGGTATATTATGTGTGGGGCACTTGATGTAGGATTATTAAATAGTGTACTAGCAGACCGAAAAATTGTTGCGGGACGCGCGGTTGGTGTGAAAACGATAGAGCAATTGCTGGCAGCCCCGCTAGAATCTGTAACGCTGGAAGCTGAGAACTATGGCATTTCCGCAGGTATGATTGGATCAGAAGCACTGTTAAAAATGACATAAAAAGTGACGCCCGTTTTGATGGGCGTCACTTTTCTAATCTGCTTTCATATCGGTTAAGTACTCCACGAGTTTGTTACAGTGTATTTCAAAACATCATTATTCCTTTTCATATTTCTCTTCACTGGACGAACGATTTTTCGTCTCACGATGATGTCTTTCTTCTTCTTCCTCCATACGAACATCTTCCAAAGGAATAGCGTCTACGGTCTGCATATCTTCATGCATATCATAAATGCTTTCCTTATCCGTTTTTAAATTTTCGGGGTTATCCATATAACCGCCCTCTGCCCTGTTACGGTCTTTTTCTGTAAAAACTCTTTTCTCTTCGCTCATGCAAATCTACTCCTTTGCGATTCAATATATTTAGTCTAAAAATCTACCTAGTAATCCTTTATTTGGTTCAGGTTTCTGAGTGTTACCTTTACGTTCGCCGCGCATAGGTGTGTCATTGAACTCGTCGAATTGACGAGACAATTTGTCCCGTGCATCTTTGTTACGCATTAAATAGGCTGCTCCTAAACCAATAGCTGTCAACGCCATTCTTTTTTTCATATAATGCTCCTCCTCGTTATTGTTTCTTATATGTTGTTTTCCCAGTTTTCATTCATATTAAACAACTCACATGGTTTAGCGACAAAACAAAAAACAGTCAGTGATTAAAACCTTCTAATCACTGACTGTTCTTCTCTAACTATGCGGAAAATTTTATGTTGCGATTACTCCATACTGACGATATTGTACCCTCGTAGTATGCGTTTTGCATGTTGCACTGCTTAACTTCTTTGAAGCAGGAATTTCACTTGCACTTACACAAAAAACTTCATTCGCATTACCTGGTAAACCTGTCTTTCATTTGGAATCTTAAAAGCAGATTCCCAAACCGAGTGTACCACTTGCCAGTAAAGAAAAGTTTTCCGCCAAGGCTGTGCATCTCGTCCAGATCTAGCAGCTTACTTCACTAACTAGTTCCTTCAGTTTGCCTTGTAGTAATAGTATACCCATACAAACTATTTCTAAACATCTTTTTTAAATTAATTTGAAAAAGTTTTTTTGAGATTTTTCTTACTCGCGGTATATGCACTTATGATCTATAATAGAGGACTGAGGTGAGAGCTTTGAACAAGGGAATAACAGGGAGAAGCACGATGTATAATCTTGCTGAAGTAAAGCCCTATGTTGAAAAGAATGAACTACCATGAGTGTGTTAAAAAATATAGAAATGATACTTTGCAGTCTGGAAATAACGAAAAATGCACGAAAAGGTTTGGAACAGTGGTTTCTAAGTGAAGAGGCTTTTGTTTCTTCAGAGTCTGTTTTTGATATACATATTGAAAAGAAACCAGAGAATCGTATGGGGAACCAATCCTATGCGCTGTTTTTTGATCCACATACAAATAAAAGGTTTGCCAAAGAAGTACAGCAACGTGTGGCAGTTATGGAGTGCGTATTGAAACCGGATGGCTTGCTCGCAACAGGCTTTCATGTCAGAGGTGCAAGAGAGCCTGTTCAGACAAATCGGCGGCTACATACAGCAATAAAATTCAGGTTAAACCGTGCAGGAGTCGCACTGCCAATTGAATTTTACACAAGGTTGCGTCAATTGCCCATCGCAGAAGAGCGTTCAGAATATGTAAAAAAACGCATTGAAAGTTGGGAAGGCTATCTACAAATTGCAGAGAAAAATGCGGATGTAGCGGATATCTCCTGTACATTTAGCCAAGCCAGTTTTACTAGTGATTTTACAAAGGTACGTCTTCAATGTAAAGATTTGCAAATGAAAAATTGGAAGCAACTCCGTGGATTTAGTGTAAAAATGAATGAACTCACCACTGAGATCGGTCAAGTCATCGATGCTCAGAAAGGACAGAAAATCCTTGTCGTAGAACTAAATCAACGGTTTCAGAAGAAAGCAAGATCTGAGCACTGGTTACCAACACGTAATAAAAGCCTAGTGCTGACGAACTTTGCTGAATTAAGTCAGATTCGTCGGTTACGTAAAGGTTTCAAAGACTTACAAGATGGTCTAGCGGCAAATGCGAATTTGGAAAAGATCTTATTTGAGGAACGACCTGTCGTGCAAATTACGAATAAACAGCCGAAACTGGAGTTTCATAATAATTTAAATGAATTCCAGCAAGAAGCAGTCTCGGGCGCGATGAAGGCACATGACTTGTTTGTAGTCCAAGGTCCTCCCGGCACAGGTAAAACAACGGTAATATCCGAAATTTGCTATCAGAACGTCAAAGCCGGCTTGCGGACACTTGTTGCATCCCAATCAAATCTAGCAGTAGATAACGCACTCGGTCGATTACTTACAGATCCAGCGACACGCATTTTACGTTATGGGCGATCAGAAAGTATCGAAGAAGAGGGCAAGCGTTTCATGGAAGAAAATGTGGCGTTGCACTGGAGAAATGAAACAATTGAAACCGTACAAGCAACACGTGCAATTTATCGAAAAAAAGATATCGAATTGCAAAAGCATGCGGATCAATTATCCAATCAGGTTAAACAAAATACAGAATTGAAAATCATATTAACTGAGCAACTACAAATGCAAAACATAGTGCAAGAGAAGTTGAAAAAACTAAAGTCTGAATACTTTTCTCGGAAATCTCTGCTTGAGCAGTCTGTACGCAGGCTTTCTCAAAAGCAGCAAAAAATGGCGCAAACTGAAGTTGACCTTGCTCAACACGTAAAGGAAATTGCAGGGTTACAGAAACAGCTAAAAACAGAGCCGAATAAAGAAGAATTGTCAGGTCAAGTGGAAGAATCTTTACAAGAGCAGTGCTTATTAAGACAGACACAATCTTACATCAACTGGCTTGCAAAATTGCGGAGCAATACCGAAGCACACCAAAAGATGATGGAAGAATACAAAACTCTTCCTGATAAAGAACGATTGCTACAAGCAACACATCGTCTCGTAAAGTCTCAGACGAAAATGAAAGATATCCAACTGACGCTCGCTGAAAACCAGATTGAATTACCTATTCATATTACGTTGCGGAATAACGACTTACAACGAATCATCAAGTCGATTGAAAGTGGAGAGTATTCCTATGAATTTCAGGAATGGAAGGAACTTCATGAACGATTTCAGACGGCTATTAAAAAAACACAATCTCTTTTGCAGACGCACCGTTATCCGGTAGAAACCATTACTAAGCGCTCAACCGAAAATTTCACAACTATACAAGAAATGCATGAAATGATTGATCGTTTAGGAAAGTTTTTAATCAATCCTACAACAAAAAAAGTGCTGCAAAATAAAGAAATTTCATCCGGGAAAATGGAAGTTCTACAAAAAATTGCACAAGGTATGTCATTGTTTTACGGTAAAGAAGAGATCGTTCGTGCAAAAGGAATTGATCTTCAACAACAGAAAGTCCACTCTGTAAAGGAAGTATTTGCGGAAGTGAAATATGAGATTTTGAGATTCCTCCAACAGGAACTTCATGAAATACAAGCCAATATACAGCGAAAGGAAGAGTTGAAGCAACATCTGGAATCCAAGCAAATAGCATTGGAGAAAAAGATTGATGAATACCTACAAACCAACGGGCCGCCTGAAAAACAGTGGCAGGGAAATCAACTCACACAGGCAATTGATCAGCTTGAAACGAAGATATTGGAGTGCAGACAACGAATAAAAAACGTAACGCAATTAGCAGCAACCTTAACTACTTCGGAACTAAAGTATTCTCAAGCAAAACAACTACTTGAACAAGAAAAAATAGAAGTCAGAGAAGTAGAGCAAAAAACATTGCAATTACAAGAAGAACAGCAACAACGACAGCAGAAAATAGAAGAACTTGCCGTTCAATTGAAACCAGATTTACCAGAGCAATTAGAGAAAATAGAAATAGAACTTGCTCAAGCTGAAACACGAAAAGCAGAAATAGTAAAAGAACAACAACAGCTTCCTATCCTACAAGAACTACAGGCGCAGTGGGAGGAATTGCTGCGTGATGCCAATGAATATGACCTTGACGAAATCCGTAAGCTGTATATCGATCATGCGAACGTAATAGGCACGACATGTGTCGCATCAGCTTCTAAAAAGTTTATGGAAGAATACCCTGTCTTCGACGTAGTGATTATTGATGAAGTATCTAAAGCAACACCGCCAGAATTATTATTACCCATGCTAAAAGGTAAAAAAGTTATTCTAGTGGGTGACCATCATCAGTTACCGCCACTTGTAGGTCAAGAAACGATGGACGAACTGGTAGATCAGCAAAAAGATCCAGAAGTGCAACGTGAAATGAAAAAACTACTTAATGAATCATTATTCGAACGGTTATTCCGTACGTTGCCCAAGCAAAACAAAACGATGCTCAGTATTCAGTACCGGATGCATGAAAAAATCATGGAAACTATCGCACCATTTTATAAAGACGGGGACTATCAATTACAATGCGGGCTTCCCAATTCAGACGAATTGCGTGATCATCTGCTCGAAAGCAGTAATATCACTAGAAAAGACCATTTGCTATGGCTAGATACACCCAATACACCTTCATTTTTCGAAAATCAAGTCAAAGGGGGGACAAGTCGTTTCAATGAAGCGGAGCTCACCATCGTTCAAGATACGTTGCTAGATATAGAACAAGCGACGGAAAAAGCTAAAAAAGACGGCCTTATGAAGCCAGACGAAAAGAAAAGCGTCGGTGTTATTAGTTTTTACGGTGAACAAGTGAAGCGAATTGATCGATTGATCCAACAAGAAATTCGTCCCAAACAATTACATTGCCGAACAGGTTCGGTAGATAAGTTCCAAGGTATGGAAATGGATATTATTATTTTGAGCTTCGTTAGAAATCATGATAATAAAAATGGTGACATTGGATTCGCTAAAGATTATCGACGTCTGAATGTGGCTTTATCACGTGCAAGAGAACTGCTCATTATCGTTGGGAGTTCTGATATGTTCACCATCCATACTAAAAATGCTACTACGAGGAATATGTATAAACACTTGCTAGAAGTTGTAGATCATCAAGGTGGATTGCGCAAAATAAACCAAATCCAGGGGAGATGAGTAAATGGATTTGCTTCGAAAAAAATTACAACAAGAACTCGAGCAACAACCCGATATCCATATACAACAATCAGACAGCTGGGGATTGCCGGTCGAGCTTATTAAAATACCCTACACAACGATTAAACGCACGACGATGGACATATTAATGAAAATGATCTTATTAACAATTCAAAGGTTAGATGTATCTGAGCCCAAGGTAATTGCAGATTTTCTTGCCGTTGAACCACTGTTTATAGAGAATTTGTTTAATAAGATGGAAGCTGCACAGATGATCAAGTTGCGTAAAGACAGTTTTGAATTGACGAGCGTTGGAGTAAATCAATTACAATCAGGTATTTACGAACATCCACCTGAAAAGGCAGAAAAAAAGTTTTATTATAGTCCTTGCCACAATTCAATTTTATGTGAACAACCTGAAAAAGTTTTTACGGCAAAAGTTAAAGAGTTTAGATTAGCTCAGAAATTCACAAGAAGTCCGCAAGAACTAGATGATGAACAATTGCGAGTGACACTACTTGCTACTCGCGTAGAAGTTGCAGAAGGTTCACTTCAGAATGTGGTAGATAAAATAGAGATCCCGCAAAAGCTTGAAAACCAACATATTCCTTGTGTGGAGTTCTACGTTTATAATCGTGCGGAAAACAGCTATTTCACTAGAGTGTGGAATACTTTAACGGAAGAATGGGACGAGCACTTGGAGAAACTTCTAGATGATCAAGCCCCACTTCGGAAATAAATAAAAAAGATCAGGGATAATTTCCCCTGATCTTTTTTACTTAAGACTTACGCTTTTTTTGTGTGGGAGCTTTACGTAATTCGGCGAATTCTTTCGCGATTTCTTCATGCATATCGCGTGCAGCAATCGTCTGGTTCTTTGGCGTTTGTGGTAAGGAGCCGGCCGATTTACTTCCTTTAGTATGTTCATCTCTTCCCATTTGTCAATCTCCCTTCTGTAAGTACCTTCATACGTAAGTTGGTTCAAAATTGAAAAGTTATACGTGAAAAAAGGGATAGCGTTTGGCAAATTCATTTAAATGGGGAATAAATTCTATTCTGTAAGTCTTCCATTCGAAAAGAAGCTGTTTAAGATGTCTTGTGTTTAGCACGTAGTATATTGGGAATATATTCATTAGGCTTTGTAAGTTGAATAATAAGGAGGAAGAATATATATGACTAACCAACATCATACAGAACAAAAGAAGAAAATGACTTTGAAAGAAGCGGGACGTAAAGGCGGTCAAGCCACCTCTAAAAAGCATAACAAAGAGTTCTATGAACAGATTGGTCGTAAAGGTGGGGAAGCCACAGCTAAAAAGCATAGTAGCGAATTTTATAAAGAAATTGGTCGGAAAGGTGGAAAAGCTACTTCCGAGAAGCACGATAAACAATTTTACGAGAACATTGGACGTAAGGGCGGTGAAGCTCGCGCCAGTCAGCGTAATGAAAAACATACATCCGTATGATTTTACATGGTAAAACAGTCAGCAGTTCTCAAAGATTCTTTACATTAAATAACACAGTAAAAACCGGGGAAGTATGGATAACCCCGGTTTTTCGAATGGATTAATGCCACATTGCAACACGTAGGATGTGCGTTTTTTAATAAAACAGCGGCTTGGCATAATATGGCAAACCCTCGGGAAATGTCTTCTTTTATATCCATAAATATTTTTTGTCATTTGTTGCAAATATTAGGAAGCGTTACTGCCTGTTTTATATTCATCGTACACCACGGTTGTGTCTCCTTTCTTTTAAAAGATCTAAAAGGTCTATTGTAAGTAGGCGTAATTGTATAATAAATATGCAGCTTTTATTGTAAAAGATAAATAAATTCAGATTTAAATGGGGGTAACCAAGAATAAATTTGTGATTTGTTAAAATTAGCGGGTATTAACACCTAAAAATATAAATAATAAATAGAATTTTCTATCACTTTTATACTGATATGCCATTAAAATCATTTTATAAGTTTATTCTCATGTCTGCTGGGAATATATCTAGTAAGCTTGTCGACGAGCTAAAAACGATTAATGTAATAGGAGGAATTATAAAAATGGCTAACCAAAACAATCGCAACAACAATGATGAGAAAATGAGTCTTGAAGAAGCGGGACGTAAAGGCGGAGAAGCTACCTCTAAAAATCATGATCAGGAATTCTACGAAGAAATCGGTCGTAAAGGTGGGGAAGCCACCTCTAAAAACCATGGCCAGGAATTCTATGAAGAAATCGGTCGCAAAGGTGGCGAAGCAAGAGCCGATCAGAACGACTCAAATAACTCAGGCAACTCGAACAACAATAGCCGCAATAATGGTAAAATGAGCCGAGAAGAAGCGGGTCGTAAAGGCGGAGAAGCACGTGCTAGACAGCGCGATAATAACTGATAACTGGGGAATGCTATATACACATAAAATCTAATATAAAGGCAAAATGAAAATACTCTTGAATCATTTATATGATTCAAGAGTATTTTTACGTAGTGAAATGGGTGTTTTGTCTGAAGCGTGAATTCATTTTTTAAATTTGAAATTAAACAGGCAATTAATCATAAAGTATATTGATTGAATATATAAGGGTTAGTATAATGTTCTCAGGAATAAAATTCTGTGGAAGAAACATATATAAGGGAAACAGGGATGAATGAGAATGGATAATCAGGTTGTGTCTTTAAATGTACTACAATGTATTGACGATGTTATGAAAAATGTGTGTATGAAAGAAGAAATCCGAAAAGTTCAGGATGGAATCAATATGAGTTATAATTTTATAGGAAAATATATTGGATTTGACGAAGGGCGGCTGAAAACTGCCTATGGAGAGCTCGCTTTTTTCTGTTCGTTTGAGACATATGTACAGACCCTTACCATGCATGAACTGGGCCACGCCATTGATCTGCCTGCTTTAGAAGAATCAATAGCGAGAACCATGGAAATTTTCACTATGAAAAAGAGTTTTACTATGGAAGAGATTTATCAATCGCCTGATTTGTTGGAAATGCTGATTGAAGAAGATGAAATGAACTTAGCTTTCGAAGTAACCGCTTGGAAAAATGCGTACAAGTTGAACGAGCGGTATCAGATAGTCAACCTAATCGATTTTCATTCAATTAAAAATACTAGTCTGGCTACCTATAACAAACTCTCTCAAAATCATTTACAAGTTTACCGTCAGCTGATAAAAGAAAATTCTTTAAAGTAAAAACCAATTGGACACCAAGCCAACTGGTTTTTAGATGTGAATTGTAGGATAGAAATGGTCCCAAGCTTCTTTTATGCCGTCTGCATAATACCCTTCAGCGCGGTAAAGAAGCGCATGGGGTGGCAGCTCATTCAATTCATCTTGAGCATTTCCAACAATAACGGCGGGATAATCAAGTGACAGCATTTCAGCGTCATTGCCTGAATCCCCTGCGAGTAAAATATTCACGCCTTTCTTAGCATATTCAAGAAGGACATATTCCATTGCTTTGCCTTTACCGCTACGTTCAGGTAGTATATCCAAATCACTTCCTGAACTGTATACGATATGACAGGGAATATGATGAGTATCGAGCTTAGCTTGAATAGCTTGTACGATATGTGGCTGACAGGAATCTAGGGTATAGGATATACGCTTTTGATGAGGTAAGTTCTGCCGGATTATCGAATGGAAGTCTGCAGAAGCTGATAGAACGTCATTAGGTGACCACGTTTCATTTACCCATGCGGCCCATGTCCTGTCTTCTGACCAATCAGGTGCATGGTAAATTGCTGTTCCAACATCCGTGATGAGGATATCGGGCAGTGGCAATTTTTCTTGTTTGATGAGTGAAAGCGCCGAATTTAAATGTCTGCCTGTTACATAAACGAGGGCAGGATCAAACTGTTTGTCACGGTAGAATGAGAAAAGGTTATTTAATGCTGTCTGATCACCGACTAACGTATTATCCAGGTCAGTCGCCAGCAAGTACGATTTTTGTTTCATTGGCAACTCCTTTGTATGCTCTTGCCATTTTGTATGCGATTACTCTCCAATCAAATTCCTCACGTGCATAAGCAGCTGCTCTCTGTCCTAGCTTTTTGGTGAAATGAGGCTTATCCAATAGAGTAGACATGACTTGTGATAGTTGAAAGGGATTGTTATGCTCCACGTGCAGACCTGTCATGCCATGCATTATAATGTTCTGCAGTCCCCCGACTTTTGAAGCAATAACAGGACTTCCACATGCTTGCGCTTCCGCAGCGACCATTCCGAATGATTCATAATATGACGGGACAATAGTAGCGATTGAGTTAGTAAACAATCGAGCCAGTTGCTGTTGATTTTGAGGGCCCAGAAATTCCACTTTGTGATTAAAGCCTTCAATTGCCATACGAAGCTTCGGGCTCTTCGGTAAATGATTTGTAGGAGAAATACACGATTCACTGCCGCCTGCAATAATCAGCTTAGTACGGTCTGTGGAAGGACGGTCTTTTATAAACAGTTCAAATGCCTTTAGGAGAGTGTATATACCTTTCGTTGTTTGCAATCTACCGGCAAAGGCAAAGTAAGGTGATACTACAAGTTTTGGCTTGTTCGCTTGAAACGCTTTGTCAACACCGATAGGAATAACTTTCATAGGTGCTGGATTATCTATAAATTCACGGATTAGTTGTTTTTCCGATTGAGTTGTAACTACAATCAAATCTGCTGAAGTCAGAATCATTTTTTCAGTAAGCAAGCGGAGTGCTTCCGTGTTACCTGTTGCTTTCCGCTTCGCCATGCCCAGCGAATGATTCGTGTGAATCCAAGGAATACCCCACTTTTGCTTTATAAAAGAACCAACAAGGCCCGATAACCAATAATGAGTATGCACGACATCATAATCTTTGAAGTTAAGGGTCTTTGACATTTCATCAAAGAAGGCGGGAATCAGACGGTACATTTCATTTTTTTGCACAAAATAATGTTTTCCTGCTGCTATGCGTATGACACGGCAGGCGGTTCCGAAACGTTCAACTTGAGGTGTATCTAGACTATTCCAATGCGTGACCACATCTACCGCATACCCCTCACTCTCTAAAGCTAGAGCCAGTTGTCTAACATAATTATTTTGGCCGCCGGCTTGCTCACTGCCTAGTGGTGCTAACGGATCACCATGATCAGAAATAAACAATACTTTTCTTACCATGCCTTTTAATGCTCCTTTCTTCATACTTTTCAAACAAATAATTCTTAAAGCTCTATTCATTTACCCTAAATATCTCAAAGAGAAACATATATTGGTTTATTATGTATAAATATAGGGGAAATGAAGGAAGTCTGGAGGTGAATGTATGCAGCTAAAACAAAGCCCTGTATGGAAAACAGGATGGACATATGTTAAGATTCTGGCAGCCTATGTAATCACTAAATTATTTTATCGAAAGAATACCGACATAATTCTGTTGATTGGCGGAAATCTTGGAGAAAAATACGAGGATAACGCTGCGGTGTTTCATCGCTACGCTATAGATAACTTTTCGGAGCAAATGGATATTTACTGGATGTATGATCCGCAATACGATTACATAAAAAAACATGAGATTCCGAATGCTGTGCCGCTTGGCAGTTTACGTAATTATTTATTATTCTTTCGAGCGAAGTATTCCGTTCATGGTCATTCCATCATGTATGACTTGGCTCCTTATATGGATAAGTTCATCTTCTTGAATAAAAAAACCGTGATGTTGCATATCAGTCATGGTATTGAATGTTTCAAAAAGATTTTAATTCAGAAAGAAGATATCCCATTATTGGAAAGGTGTAATTACTTTAATTGTGCTTCGGAATATGAATATAATATCAAGCGCAATGAATGGGGGATACCAAAAGAAAAGTTGATTGTGACAGGTATGGCTCGTTTTGACCTGTTGCCATTCAATCGGCCTTCCTCTGAAATTAAACGTCTTTTGCTGATGTTTACTTGGAGAGAGTGGCTATTTGACCTAACTGAAGAAGAATTTTTAGAAAGTACGTATTTTCAATCAACCGTGGAACTTCTAAATAGCGAAAAGCTACAAGAGCTCGTCCAAGAGGAGAAGCTTGAAGTGAGGGTTATCCTACACCCTTTCATGAAACGTTATGAAACATATTTCAGAAAAAATAGTTTAATTAATGACCAGATATCTTTTTTCAGTTTCGATGAAATAGTAATTATGCGAGAATTGCATGATGCGGATCTGCTGATAACAGATTACTCCAGCATTTGCTGGGATTTTCTTTATATGAATAAACCTATTATTTTCTATACGTTCGATCAACAAGCATTTTTGGAAAATCGAGGTTCCTATTTAGATTTGGATACAGATCTATTTGGCTATAAGGCGAATAATCAAGGAAAGGTACTCCATTATTTAGAAACTATTATTGAAGAAAAACGATATGATAATCCTTTTTTCGGCAGAGCATCCGAATACATTGACTTTTTCGATCAGCAAAATTGTGAACGTCTAGCAAAGGCTCTTTTTCAAAAGGAATTTGTATTGAATCAGAGAGGTCATTAATAGCATTCTAAGAATGAAAAACATTTTCCTCTTGTTTCTATCGAAGCAGTACAGTATAACTGTAATAAACAGAAGTAAAGGAAAATGGGTGAAAAAGTGGAACAACGTAAAGAACAATGGTCTTCAAAGCTTGGATTTATTATGTCCTCGGCAGGTGCAGCAATTGGCCTTGGAGCAATCTGGAAATTCCCATATGTAACAGGAATGAGTGGTGGTGGCGCGTTTTTCCTATTATTCGTTATATTTACAGTTTTGATCGGATTACCAATGTTGATTTCCGAATTCATTATTGGACGTGGTTCAGGTAGAGAAGCAATTAATGCCTACAAGAAGTTGGCGCCAGCCAGTGCATGGCCGTGGATTGGCAAGCTCGGTGTTGCTGGATGTTTTCTTTTACTATCTTTCTATAGTGTAGTTGGCGGTTGGGTATTCGTATACAGCGGGTTATCCATTGGTGGCAAGATCATTAGTGAAGGTGCTTCCTATTCGGATCAATTTGGATCGGTTGTAGGTTCGCCAATCACGACATTGATCGGTCTGTTTCTATTTACTATCATTAACATATTAGTCGTTTCTTCCGGTGTACAAAACGGGATTGAAAAAGCGAATAAATATATGATGCCTTTATTATTTGTGTTTTTTATCATTTTAGTTATTCGTTCATTGACGTTGCCTGGTGCAATGGAAGGTGTATCGTTCTTTCTGAAGCCTGATTTCTCTAGCATTACAAGAGAATCCGTGTTATATGCACTTGGCCAGTCTTTCTTTTCATTGGCCGTCGGATTTTCTTGTATGGTAACGTATAGTTCATATTTGAAAAAAGATGTTAGTTTAACTTCATCTGCTAGTTCCGTAGTGGGGATGAATTTATTTGTTTCATTACTAGCAGGTTTAGCTATTTTCCCAGCAGTCTTCGCGTTCGGTCAAGAACCGGCTGCAGGACCAGAATTACTATTCATGGTGTTACCGGCAGTCTTTTCACAACTTCCACTCGGGCAAGTATTCTTGGCGTTATTTTTAATCTTGTTTTTGTTTGCAACATTGACGTCCTCGTTTAGTTTGTATGAGATTATTGTGGCAGCCATGACTGCAAGTGGCAAGCGGACACGTAGGTCAGTGACTTGGTTGATTGGTGCGGTTGTTTTCATTGCCGCGATTCCTTCTGCATTGTCTTCGAGTACGTTGTCAGGGTTCTTACTATTCGATAAGAGCATTTTTGATGCAACCGATTATCTGGTTAGTAATATTTTGCTACCAGCAGGATGTTTGCTAATCGCGTTGTTTATCGTCCACAAGATGGACCAAGTGTTGGTGCGCGATGAATTTACATTGTATAATACGCAATCCAAAGGCTTCTATCCGCTATGGCACTTTTTAATGAAGTGGGTAGTGCCATTGACTATTATTGTGGTATTCTTGAATACACTCGGGATTGTGAAATAAGGTAGGTACGGTAAAGAACTATTGATCCAACTAGTTCGCTAATGCAATGTATGTTCCTCGTGCTCATTATAATGAAACTAACTATCATACTTTGGGAAGTTTCCTCTTCCGAAATGAAAACCGGTCACAATAAAAATAGCGTTTTGTTCTTTAAGACTCTCTTCTACGAGAGTTTTTTTAATATGAAAATTAAAGATTCCTACAGGTTGATTTGACTTATTCATATCAAAATTATATAATACCTATTAAACATGTTGGAATAATATATTTTGACAGGAGTGGGTAAGAAATGCAAAAAATGATCGAGATTCGTTCTGGGGAAAATAATTTATCTGGTGCATTGCATCTGCCTGAATATAGAAAAGAAGCCATACCACTACTTATACTTGTTCATGGATTTGTGGGCAGTAAAGTAGGGGAGCACCGTTTGTTTGTAAAAGCTGCACGGTACTTTACGGAGCGTGGATATGGGGTATTCCGCTTCGATTTTAGCGGTTGTGGTGAAAGTGATGGGGATTATGCAGATGTAACTATAACCAATCAATTGAATGAATTACAGGATGTCATAAATTATTTAAGTTCAATCCGAGGGATAGATAAACAACGCATTACGATAGTGGGACACAGTATGGGTGGAGCTGTTGCATCACTTACGGCAGCGAGCGATACACGAATTAAGCAATTAATTCTTTGGTCACCGGTAGGCATGCCATACGAAGATATTACAGGGATTCTTGGACCGAAAGCAGTTCATGAGATTGTTAGACAAGGCAGTCATGATTACCATGGGTTTATGATCAGCCAAACGTTCTTGAAAGATTTGAAAAAACATCACCCAATTGAATCTGTTCGTTCATTTACGGGGCCAACGCATATTATTCATGCAAGGGCCGACGAGCAAATTCCGAAAGAACATGCGGCGCGATACGCTAATTCACTCAATAAACGCGTAAATGCCGAGCAAGTAGTTGAACAGTATATCGACAAAGCAGATCACACCTTTTCTGGTTATTCTTTTGAAGATGAACTATTTGAGAAAAGTTTGGCGTGGCTAAAAGGTAATTCGGCAGAAAGGTTTGTAGTGCAAAAATAAAGTGATTGAGATCTCCCGCAGAGTATAAATATGGCGGGAGATTTTTTTGGAATAAAATTAGGGTGACCTGATCTGTTCCCGCCGATGGTTTAGCAACTTGAATGAAACGCTCATTCAAAATGTTCCACTCTACAATAATTTCCGAATTTATACAAATTCAGAGCGGCGGTTCTTGAACGATAAATAATAAGCTATGTCAGCAATGTCCACCGCCTATATTTTGAATGCAGTGCGAATCTACTCAGGTACCTAAGGAAATCAGTCCTTATGGTATCAGGAGGTTGGGACTGAAATCCTTCGTAATTTTGCGGCGCTGCATTCAAGTTATTGACGTACTTCTGATGATGTTTACTATGGTGGATTTCATTTTTCACCTCCAGGAAAACGGTAAGAAACTATTCATGATTTTCTAGTTAGCAAGTTTACCTTGTTTTCATCAAGGGAATAGTTTTATAAAGCGAGGGATGTAAGCATGTTTAAACCTATAAAAATCTTTTTCATTATTATTTTATCTAGCATGACCGTTACTGCAACTCATTCAACTGGAAAAGCCGCTGAGACAACTGGTACAATTAGTGTCGTGTCATTTGACGGCTTGGGATATGGAGATGCACAACGTTACATAACTAAAGGAATCATGCCCAATTTAGAAGAATTTCAGCAACAGGCAGCCTACGCTACAGATTTTGTTACCATTACACCATCATTGACGGCACCATCACATGCAGCAATGTCTACTGGTGCTGAACCTTCCAAGACAGGTATTGTCAGTAATCAGTTCCATTCATCAGGAGAAAAAGTGAAAGATGACCAAAGTGGGTTTTCACAGACGTTAGGTGTTACGCCTATATGGAAAGAGGCAAGAAATCAAGGGAAGGTCACAGCAACCGTCTCCTTTCCCGACTCGAATCCGGATAACGCATCTGCTGCTACGTACGCTGTTTATTCTGGTGGAACCTTAGCAGAATCGAAACTTCATGACTTGGGGTTTTCAGAGATTAAGGATGGACGCGTTGAACAAATAAATGCAAGAACTTCCAAGGTAGAAGAAGCAGTTATTTCATTGGATATAAAAAACTCCCCTACTCAAAAGTTATACATTTTGCGAACAGATGAAAAAGAATCGAACTATTATATTTCCATGGATAGAAAGAAGTTGGGCGAAGAAGTATCACCCAATGATTGGATGGCTGTCGCGCTGAACTTACATAATCTCGATAGCGCAGGATTTTATGTGAAACTAAAAGGAGATCCTGAGAACAAAGAAGAACTTCAGCTATTTCAAGGTACTGTAATGGGCGGACTATACAAAGGACCTGGTCAATTTGCAGATAAGATTCAATCTGAATTCGGATTTTACCCAGCAGCTGATGAAATTGATGCGTTCAAAAATGGGGATATAACGAGGAAGGAATATGAACAAGTTGGCGAACGATTTGCGAATTGGGTGACGGATGTCAGCTTTTATATTAAGGAGCATTATCAGCCCGATCTGCTATTTTACTATTACTCCCTAGTAGATAATGAATTACATGAGTTCCTATTAAGAGAACCCGCACAACCTGGATATCAATTAGCGAATGTGTTGGAAAAAGAGGCATATGTCAGCTGGGCGTTTGGCCAAGCAGATCGAGCAATCGGTCGAATTAAAAACAATCTTAATGATGACGATCACTTATTGATTGTTTCCGATCATGGGTTGGAACCAATTCATACCAGACTTTCGCCGAATAAGGAATTGGAAAAGGCAGGACTACTTGTAAAAGATAAAAAGGGAAATATAGATGCATCTAAAACCAAAGCTTATGCAGAAGCGAGTGGAACGATCGCTCATGTCTATGTAAATTTGAAAGGCAGAGAGAAAAAAGGAATTGTGAAAAAAGAAGAATATGAACAGGTGAGGAATGAAATTGTATCGACCTTTACTAATAGGACCGTTTTTACTAGCCTAACCCAAGATCCGGAAAAGGTAGCACAACCTATTTTACGTTGGCTTACTAGTAAAAGTAAAAACGTTGAAAAGGTTTATATGTATCCGACTTTGTCTGTATTATCTAGCGAAGAGCAGTCACAAGTGTATCCATATGAGACTATTTGGACAGACGACTCAGAAGGGTATTCTGAGTTAAATAATAATAATAGTGGAGACGTGTTTTTATCTGCAGCTCCTGGATTTTTAATGGGGAAAGACGCAAAAGTTGCTGTCGAACCAACGCAGGAATTAGGGAGTCATGGCGGAAATCCTGAGCGCTTGCAATTACGGCCAATTTTATATGCGTCGGGACCTATGATTCCACCGGGGGAAATGAACAAAAGAATTACGATGACAGATATTGCTCCAAGTGTATATGAGTTATTGGACTTGCAAATTCCTAATTTTGTAGATGGAGAAGCCATTTGGTTAAGGGAATAGTTATATAGGTGAAATGAAAAGTATAATATTTTGATGCATATTGTTTTTCAGGAAGTGCGTAGGTAGAACATTACCTATCGCACTTCTTTTGTTATTAACAGAAGTCTCTTAACATATTACTTTATTAAAAAAGCATCTTGCGTTTAATCAGAATAAAAGTATAATAGTGATTAATTGGTTATTTCAGAAAATGGAAAAAGGTGAGCAAATGAAAGAAAGAAGGAAATTACTTGAAGTGAATGATTTGCAAACGACCTTTTTCACGGATTCAGGAGAAATTCCAGCGGTAGATCATGTGGACTTTTATGTAAGAGAAGGGGAAGTCTTAGGGATCGTTGGAGAGTCAGGTTGCGGAAAGAGTGTCACCTCTTTATCTATCATGCAGTTAATACCAAGTCCACCAGGGAAAATCACCGGAGGGGAAATCCTTTTTGAAGGTCAGGATCTCCTGAAAAAAACAGAGAAGGAAATGAGAGAGATTCGTGGGAACGACGTCGCGATGATTTTTCAAGAGCCTATGACTTCTTTGAATCCGCTATTCACTATTGGCAATCAGATGTCTGAAGCCATTTCACTTCATCAGAAAAAGTGGTCGAAAAAGCAAATTAAGGAACGGGCAATCGAAATGTTGAAATTAGTCGGACTACCCCGCTCTGAAGAAATTATGAAAGAATATCCTCATCAGTTATCTGGTGGTATGCGACAACGTGTCATGATTGCAATGGCGCTTGTATGCGATCCGAAAGTCCTCATTGCGGATGAACCTACAACAGCACTTGATGTAACTATTCAAGCACAAATTCTCAAATTGATGCGAGAGTTAAACGAGCGCATGAATACAGCAATTTTACTCATTACACATGACCTAGGAGTAGTGGCTGAAACCTGTGAACGCGTCGTAGTCATGTATGCAGGACAAGTCATTGAAGAAGCAGCGACAGAAGTGATTTTTAAGAATCCTTGTCACCCATATACACGAGGATTGATTCAATCCGTGCCAGATATGCGCAATAAAAAAGATCGTCTCTATTCGATTCAAGGTAACGTACCAAAACCAGGATCTATTGAAAAGGGATGTAGATTTGCAGCGAGATGTGAAAGCGCTTTCCCAAGATGTTGGACAGAAACACCAGAATTGTACCGAAACTCCGACAATCATCAAACAAGATGCTTCTTATATGACGAACGAGAAGGAGTGATAAGTGCAAATGAACAAACCATTGCTAAGAGTTGAAGGGTTGAAAAAATACTTCCCGATTCGCAAAGGATTGATTGGTAAAACAGTAGGTCATGTCAAAGCAATCGATAATGTTTCATTTCATGTAAATGAAGGAGAGACGCTCGGAATCGTTGGGGAAAGTGGTTGCGGGAAGTCTACGACAGGGCGGACGATTATGCAATTGCTGGAACCTACAGAGGGAGTCGTCGAATTCCGAGAAAAAGATTTGACGAAGCTCTCTGCTAATGAAATTCGAGCGGTTCGTCGAGATATGCAAATGGTCTTCCAAGATCCTTATGCCTCTTTGAATCCTCGTCATACAATCGGAAAGATTTTAGAAGAACCATTGATTGTCCATGGTGGGGGCAATGCAAAGGAACGTCGTGAAAAAGTCGTAGAGTTCCTAAAAATTGTCGGTTTGAGTGAATACCATGCAAAACGCTACCCTCACCAATTCAGTGGTGGGCAGCGTCAGCGAATTGGTATAGCACGTGCTTTGATGACGAATCCCAAATTGATTATTGCAGATGAGCCAGTGTCTGCGCTTGACGTATCCATTCAGGCGCAAGTATTAAACTTAATGCAGGATTTACAAAAGGAATTCAACTTGACGTATATCTTCATTGCACATGATCTTGGTGTTGTACGCCATATCAGTGATCGTGTGGCAGTCATGTACTTGGGGAAGATTGTGGAGATTACAGAGAGTGAAGAGCTATATGCAAACCCCCTCCATCCGTATACACAGGCTTTACTGTCTGCGGTACCTGTACCAGATCCAAATTATAAGAAGGAACAAATCATTATTGAAGGGGATATGCCAAGCCCCGCGAATCCGCCAAGCGGTTGTGCATTCCACACTCGCTGCCCTTTCAAAATGGATGTGTGTACGAAAGTAATTCCTGTATTAGCAGAGGAGAAAATTGGTCATTCTGTTGCTTGCCATCTTTATACGTCGGAAAGCAACGATGATATAGAAAGAAAAAAACAATTGGAGGGATCTGTATGAGAAAAGGGAAACTGTGGTCGTTCGCATTGATCATGCTTCTTGTCTTATCGACTGCTTTGGCAGCTTGTTCAGGCGGTGATGATCAAGAAGGCAGTGGCGACAAGGACAAAGATGCTGCAGATAAAGGCGGCAGTGAGAACAAAACGTTAGTATTTGGACGAGGTGGAGATTCAACATCTCTTGACCCATCCCGCGTAACAGAAGGGGAAACATTTAAAGTAACGGTCAATTTATTCGAAACCTTATTAAACTTTGGGGAGCAGGATACTACGATTCAACCAGGACTTGCTAAAGAGTATGATACAAGTGAAGATGGATTAACGTATACATTCCAATTGGAAGAAGGCGTGAAATTCCATGATGGAACTGATTTTAATGCAGAAGCAGTCGTAAAGAACTTTGAGCGTTGGGCTAATGGAGATTCAGATACATTCCCATACTATAACTCTATGTTCGGTGGATTTAAAGACGATGAAGAGCACGTAATTGAATCTGTTAAAGCAGATGGAAATTCCACAGTGATTATTACATTGAAGCGCCCACAAGCGCCATTCTTGAAAAACCTTGCGATGAGTATGTTCGCTATTTCGAGTCCTACGGCTTTCGAGAAGGGCGACGATGAGTATGAGCGTAACCCAGTCGGAACAGGTCCATTCAAGTTTGTAGAATGGAAGCCAAATGAAACCATTACAATTGAAAAGAACGAAGACTATTGGCAAGAAGGATTGCCGAAATTGGATCGCATCATTTTCCAAGCAATTCCCGACAACTCTGCCCGTCTGAATGCTTTACTTTCCGGTGAAATTGATTTAGCAGATGGAATTAATCCAGCTGATGGAGTAAAGATAGAAGATAACGATGCATTGCAGTTGTTCGAGCGTCCTTCCATGAACGTAGGATATCTTGGATTAACAGTAACTCGTGAACCATTTGATAAAAAAGAAGTTCGTCAGGCAATGAACTATGCTATTGATAAACAATCAATCATCGATTCATTCTTTGAAGGACGTGCAGAAGTGGCGAAAAATCCAATGCCTTCATCTATTTCAGGTTATAACGAAGATGTAGAAGCATATGCATATGATCCTGAAAAAGCTAAAGAACTATTGAAAGAGGCAGGTCTTGAAAATGGATTTGAAATGGAGCTATGGGCTATGCCAGTTCCACGTCCATACATGCCAGACGGCACAAAAGTAGCTGAAGCTATTCAAAGCAACTTGGCTGACGTAGGTATTAAAGCAAAAATCGTTTCGTATGAGTGGGCGACTTACCTGGATAAGGCGAGCAAAGGGGAAGCAGATGCTTTCATGCTTGGTTGGACTGGGGATAATGGAGACGCAGACAACTTCCTGTACGTATTGTTGGATGAAGACAATATCGGAAGTAATAACTACACGTACTTTAAAAACGACGAAACACATAAGCTATTCCTAGAAGCGCAAACAGAAGTAGACGAAGACAAGCGTATTGAGTTGTACAAGCAAGCTCAAGAAATTCTTCACGAAGAAGCTCCTTGGGTACCACTTGCACACTCTATTCCATTATTAGGCGGAGCGAAGGAACTAACAGGGTTTGTTCCGCATCCTACTGGTTCTGATCTGTTGTCGAATGTTGAATTTAAGTAAAAATAGGTAAATTACATGATGAAAGAAGAGGGAGAAGCCAGCATTCTCCCTTTCTTTGATTCATAAATAATAAAAGCCGGAGGGGTGAAAGAGTTGTTCAACTATACGATTAAGAGGCTTTTACAGCTGATTCCTGTCCTGCTTGGTATGACATTTTTAGTTTTTATGTTGATTCGCGCAATTCCTGGTAATCCAGCGCAAGTTATTTTAGGACAACAAGCAACAAAAGAAGCGGTGGAAGCTTTGACGATCAAGCTAGGTCTTGATCAACCATGGTATACACAATATTTCAGTTATCTTGGCGGCATTTTAAAAGGTGATCTAGGGGAATCCATGCGTACTCGACTTCCTGTGGCGGACGAAATTTGGCCTTATCTAGCAGCTACATTAGAATTGGCCTTATTTGCGATGATTATCGCGGTCTTTGTAGGGATTAATGCGGGTATTATTTCCGCTTGGTTCCAAAACTCGTGGTTTGATTATTCAGCAATGGTATTGGCACTAGTCGGTGTTTCCATGCCTATTTTCTGGTTAGGATTAATGGGGCAATGGGCATTTGCAATTGAATTGCAATGGTTGCCGACAACTGGGCGTGAAAATGTCCGTGATCCCGTATCTGCCATAACCAATTTATACATAATTGATACGCTCATCCAGGGCAGGGTTGATCAATTATGGGTAGTCATTAAACATTTGATCTTACCTGGGCTAGCGCTTGCGACCATTCCGATGGCGATTATCGCCCGGATGACGCGTTCGAGCATGCTAGAAGTGATGCGTTCTGACTATATTCGTACAGCACGAGCAAAGGGTCAGAAAATGTTTTGGATAGTATATAAGCACGCATTAAAAAATGCAATCATTCCTGTTTTGACAGTTATCGGTCTGCAAATTGGTCTACTCCTAGGTGGAGCTATTCTGACAGAAACAATCTTCGCGTGGCCTGGAATTGGACGCTATATCTATGATGCAATCAACTTTAGAGATTATCCCGTTATTCAATCAGGAATTCTTATCGTAGCATTTATCTTTGTCATGATTAATCTAATCGTCGATTTACTATATGGACTGATCGATCCAAGGATTAAGTATGATTGAGGAAGGAGGAACAGTTCATGTCAGAGTTTACACCTAAGGTAGACGGAGTGGTGGAAGCAGAATTAGAAAAAACAATAGGACCTTGGCGGGAAGCTTGGGTAGGTTTTCGCAAAAGTAAAGTAGCAGTCGTAGGCGCAGCCATTGTGATATTCTTTATTGTACTTGCACTATTCGGTCCTCTTGTCACAAAAGAGGGCATCAACGAACAATTCATGACAGATCGACTGCAACCTCCTTCTTCGGAGTATTGGTTTGGAACGGATGACTTTGGCCGTGATATATTCTCACGCATTATCCACGGTGCGCGTATTTCGTTATCTGTCGGATTCTTCTCGGTCGTCGGTTCGATTGTAGTGGGGAGTTTTCTTGGGATCATTGCTGGTTATTACGGCCGCTGGATCGATACTATTATCTCTAGGATATTTGATATTATGCTAGCTTTCCCTTCTATCTTACTGGCTATTGCGATTGTATCCGTATTGGGACCAAGCTTACGTAATGCGTTGATTGCGATTGCAATCATTAACGTACCGAACTTCGGACGATTGATACGATCCAAAGTATTGAGTATTAAAGAAGATGAATATATTATAGCGGCAAAGGCAATTGGTATGAAAGACTTCAGAATTCTGTTTTCGCATATTTTACCTAACTCGATGGCGCCTGTTATCGTACAAGGTACATTGGCGATTGCTACAGCTATTCTCGAAGCAGCAGCACTCGGATTCCTAGGATTGGGGGCAGAAGCTCCATACCCTGAGTGGGGAAAGATGTTAGCTGACTCCAAAGATTATTTACAAAATGCTCCCTGGACAATGATTTTCCCGGGACTCGCCATTATGCTGACCGTATTAGGCTTTAACTTGATGGGTGATGGGTTACGTGATGCGTTGGATCCGAAAATGAAGAGTTAAGCTGTTTTTTTATGATGAATATAATCTAAAATGATAATGGATAGAGGACAGTCTAATGTACAGACTGTCCTCTATCCTTTTTTAATTCTAATAAGCAATAATTTTTTATGCGCTATTTGCCATATCTATCTCTGTTGAAAAGTCATTTATTAACCAGTTTATTTGCCCTCAGAATAGGGAATGCTTATAACAAATTGATTATGAAAAGAGGTGGAGACACTGAATAAAGTATTTACTGTCATGGCATTTACAGGTGTACCTTTAGTATTTATTGCATCATTCTTGAATTGGTCGGATTTATGGATGTTTGCGTTGTGTTGTTACAGTATTATTGCTCTAGCTGGATTCATTGGAAGAGCAACAGAAAGTTTAGCGATTGTCAGTGGACCACGAATTGGTGGTTTATTAAATGCAACATTTGGTAATGCAGTTGAACTTATTATTTCCATATTTACATTGAAAGCTGGATTGATTGCAATCGTACTAGCATCGTTGACGGGTTCAGTATTAGGAAACTTATTATTAGTTCTCGGTCTGTCATTTTTCGCAGGCGGTGTAAAGTATAAAAGACAAAATTTTAATATCTTTGATGCCCGATTTAATTCCGCATTATTGATTTTTGCGATTGTCGTAGCATTTGTCATTCCGGAAGTTTTCTCAATGACGATGGATACTAGAACTGGACTGAACTTGAGTGTCGGTATTTCCATCATTCTCATCCTGATTTACTTGGCGGGTCTAGTATTTAAGTTATTTACTCATCGAGGCGTGTTCGGTTCAGAAAATCATGAGACAGAAGAAGTGCCGGAGTGGACAAAGAAGAAATCTATAGTGGTCCTGTTAGTTGCGACAGTAGCAGTTGCATTTGTTTCTGAAAAGCTTGTGCACACATTTGGTACACTAGGTGAAAAGTTTGGCTGGTCAGAATTATTTATCGGTGTAATTATCGTCGCCATTGTTGGTAACGCGGCAGAGCATTCTTCCGCAATTACATTGGCAATGAAAAATAAAATGGATGTATCTGTAGAGATTGCAATCGGTTCTACATTGCAAATCGCAATGTTTGTCACACCGGTGCTTGTATTGATTTCTTTACTGATGCCTACTGCAATGCCACTTGTATTCACGTGGCCAGAGTTGATCGCGATGATTACTGCCACATTACTAGTCGTCAATATATGTCATGACGGAGAGTCAAATTGGTTCGAGGGTCTCGTGCTATTTTCAGCTTATCTTATCATGGGTATTGGATTCTTCTTACTGTGAGTGGTAAGTATAAGGTTTAAGATCGGGATAGAGGTAAGTAACATTGATCTGCGTTCCAGGCGGACGCGTTCGGGAGGGCCCGCTGTGAACCAACTAGTCGCGGTGCTCCTTTAGTTGTTTCACCTGATCGGGCTGATCCTCCCCGAGTCGCCGCCTTCCACTACGATCAACTGGCGTTATCTTCTGATGGTCGCGAGTGGAAAGAAAAACTAATGTACTATTCTAACTTGAACTGGAATATAAAAAGTATCAGTGTGTTGATTGATAATTCTAATGAAACCTTAAACTATTATAGACTTTTACACATTACTTATTTGTATCAAAGTGTAAAAGCCCGATTCGCATTTTTCAGCGAATCGGGTTTTTACGTCTTAAACGAAATAGTCGAATGGAGTAAAGAAAATGATGTAATTTTGATTAGTAGTTAGGAACTTGAACTCCACTTTCTAAAATCAGAAAAAGACACCAGTTGATTGTAGTGGAAGGCGGCGACTTCCGATGGATAAGCGTGCGCCTTGAGACCCCGCAGGTAGCGAAAGCCGTAACGAAGAACGGCTTTTGCGAGTAAAAGCGAAGCGTTAGGAGTACGTCTTTGCACTTAGCGGACGAGGAGGCTCAAGCCACGCCCATGGGAAGCGTCCGCCTGGAACGCAGATCAACTTACTCTCAAATTCACACTCACTACACTTAAGACAAACGCTGCTTGAAATCCTCATAACCAAATTGCTTCACAACGTTGATTTCATCATCGGCAGTATGAAGAACGATCGATGGCAAATTAACGCCATTGAACGTATTGTTCTTTACCATCGAATAATGTGCCATATCGCAAAATACTAGGCGATCACCAGGTTGCAATGGCTGATCGAATGAATAATCACCAATAACATCACCTGCAAGACATGTTGGCCCGCCTAATCTATAGGTATGGGCTTTTTCATTTGGCGTACCTGCCCCAATAATCTCAGGACGATAAGGCATCTCCAAAACATCTGGCATATGACAAGAAGCCGACGTATCGAGAATAGCAATGTCCATCCCATTATACATCGTGTCAAGTACTGTCGCGACGAGAAAGCCTGTGTTTAAGGCAACGGCTTCACCCGGTTCTAGATACACTTCAAGATTATATTTATCTTGCATGAAACGAATGCAACGGATTAATGTCTTTAGATCGTAATCGGCCCGAGTGATATGATGACCGCCACCGAAGTTGATCCACTTCATCTTCTGTAAATAGGGACCGAACTCTTCATCGATGATTTGGATCGTCCGCCACAACGTATCGGAGTTCTGCTCGCACATCGTATGGAAGTGCAGACCGCTAATACCTTCGAGTTCGTCAGCTTTGAAAGTATCTAACGTAACACCAAATCTCGAATAGGTGAAGCAAGGGTTGTACATATCCACTTCAATTTCCGAGTACTCGGGATTGATTCGGATTCCACATTCAATGGACTTTTCCTGCTCCTGAACTCGGCTCTTAAACAGCTTCCACTGCGCAAATGAATTGAATACCAAATGATCAGAGTAGCGAAGGATTTCCTCAAACTCATTCTCGTGGAAAGCAGGGGCATACGTGTGCACTTCTTTCCCCATCTCTTCAAAGCCGAGACGCGCTTCAAATAAACCACTTGAAGTAACGCCATGCAAATACCGACCGATTAATGGATAAACTTCGAACATCGAAAACCCTTTTTGTGCGAGTAAAATCTTGCATCCTGTTTGGTCGATAATAGATTTCAATTTTTCTAAGTTAGCAATCAGCAATTTTTCATCCACAACATAACTAGGTGAAGGGACTGCTTGGACATCAAATTTCATACTATTCTCCTCAATCTATCAAAGTTGGATTGAAATCTTCGTGCCAAGGTAAACCATACTCATTCAACGCATCCATAAATGGATCCGGATCGAATTCTTCAATATTGAAGACCCCTGGCTTTTTCCATTTGCCTGTTAACATCATCATCGCACCGATCATAGCTGGAACACCTGTTGTATAGGAAATAGCTTGTGATCCCACTTCTTGAAAGCACTCTTGGTGATCACAAATATTGTAAACATAATACGTTTTTGGCTCACCGTTCTTCGTACCTTGATAGATACAACCTATATTCGTTTTTCCTTTCGTACGTGGTCCAAGAGAAGCAGGGTCCGGTAGTACCGCCTTTAAGAATTGTAGTGGAACAATTTGCTGACCTTCAAAATCAATCGGTTCGATGGATGTCATACCCACATTTTCAAGTACACGCAAATGCATCAAATACTTTTCGGAGAACGTCATCCAGAAACGGATTTTATTTACACCGGTAATATTTTTCGCTAATGACTCAAGTTCCTCATGATATAGCAAATAGACATCTTTTGGTCCGATTTCAGGTAGATCATAGACGCGCTTCACTTCAAGAGGTTCTGTTTCGATGAACTCTCCATTTTCGTAATAGCGTCCGTTAGCTGTGATTTCACGGATGTTGATTTCCGGGTTAAAGTTAGTTGCGAACGGATAGCCGTGGTCGCCTGCATTGGCATCGACAATATCAATCGTATGGATTTCATCGAAGTAATGCTTCAATGCATATGCGGAGAACACACCGGTTACGCCAGGGTCGAAACCGCTGCCGAGCAATGCGGTAATACCTGCTTCTTCAAACTTCTCTTTATAAGCCCACTGCCATTTATATTCAAATTTCGCAGTATCAAGCGGTTCATAGTTTGCAGTATCCAGATAGTCTACTTTTGTTTCAAGACATGCATCCATAATCGTCAAGTCCTGATAAGGCAATGCGACATTAATGACGATATCTGGTTTAAATTCATTGATTAACGCGACAAGTTCAGGCACTTTATCTGCATCTACTTGAGCTGTTTGGATTTTCGTTCGTCCACCGTCCAGCTTTTCTTTCAATGCATCACATTTAGATTTCGTGCGACTCGCGATACAAATTTCTTCAAATACATCCGGTACCTCACAACACTTATGCACGACAACACTTGCCACGCCGCCAGCTCCAATAATTAATGCTTTTCCCATTAAAGACACCACCAATTTAGTTATTTTTGTTTATAGCAATCGTTAATTCACGTAACACTTTACAAGCCACGGCTGTTGATGCGCCGCTTTGGTCATAGATAGGGGACAGCTCGTTGATATCACAGGCAACGATATTCAAACCGCTGACCGTCAATATCGCTTGTAGCAATTCAACAAAGCTGACGCCACCCGCTTCCGGCGTACCAGTTCCCGGGAATACGGAAGGGTCTAAGACATCTAGATCAATCGTCAAATAGACGGGTTTATCCTGTAACTTCTTAACCGTATCTTCAAGTCCATCAAAATTAAATTTATTCATAAAGACATGTTGCTTAGCCGCCCATTCAAATTCTGAACGATCACCGGAACGGATACCGTATTGATAGATTTTATTATCTCCGAGCAAGTCCCAGATTCTGCGAATAACCGTAGCATGAGATAGGCGTTGATCTAAATATTCTTCGCGCAAGTCTGTATGTGCATCGAATTGAATGACATGTAAATCAGGATGCATTTTCGCAACAGCACGTACAGCTCCCAAAGTGACTAAATGTTCACCGCCAATCATGCAAGGGATTTTCCCATCCTCCAAAACGAGTGAGGTGAACTGTTCAATTTGCTCAAGAGCACGCTCCGTGTTACCAAAACTTAATTCCAGATCACCGCCGTCGAATAATGAGTAATCCGTTAAATCTGCTTCTTGATAAGGACTATATGTCTCAAGACCGAATGATTCGCTTCGCATCACTTTACTAGCGAATCGTGTACCAGGACGAAAAGATGTTGTGGAATCAAAAGGAGCACCGAATATTACGAATGAAGCCTCCTCGTAATCTGCTTCGAACCCTAGAAATGTTTCTATATTTTTATTTAGCATGGGTTAATAGCTCCTTAACATAATTCGGTAAAGCGAATGAGCCGACATGAAGTTTTGTATTATAATATTTTGTTTGCAAACCAAGTGCATTCCACGCATTAGCATCCAAATCATCTATCGGGTCATATTTTTTGGAAGCAAATCCGAACAGCCAGTGCCCCGATGGATAGGTTGGTATGTGTGCTTGATAGACTTTAGAAACGGGGAAGAATCCCATAATACTTTTATGTGCTCGTTGCATACCGCGTGCATCTTCGGCGTAAAAAGCACTTTCATGCTGATTTACAAGAATGCCTTGGCTATTCAAAGCCTTGTAGCAATTGCCATAAAACTCCTTCGTGAAGAGTCCTTCACCTGGCCCGAATGGATCGGTGGAATCGACAATGATCAAATCATAGGCATTTTCTTGCTGACGAACGAATTTCAGACCATCCTCAAAATAGAGTGTAACGCGCGGATCAGTCAGTTTAGCTGCGGTTTGTGGTAAAAATTCCTGGCACACTTTCACAACTTGCTCATCAATCTCCACCATATCGATTTGTTTGATTGATGGATAGCGCGTCAATTCGCGTACGGTCCCACCATCACCTGCACCGATAACCAACACGTTCTCGATGGACGGATTGGTAGCCATCGGCACGTGAACAATCATATCGTGATAAATAAATTCGTCTTTTTCTGTCACCATGACATAACCGTCCAATGTCAAAATTTTACCGAACTCTGTCGTTTGGAAGACATCAATTTTCTGGAATTCACTCGTCGCAGTATATAGATGTTCTTCGACACGAAATGAAAATCGTGTATGGGGTGAATGATCTTCAGTAAACCATAGATTCATTAGACGTCCTCCTTTACTACATTAATCCAATTAACTTTTGCATCTTCGGTACCCGTCAAGAAACATCCCTTGTCCTTACAGTAATTGATGTATTCAATTATTTCATTAGTGATTCGTTCTCCGGGTGCCAGAATTGGAATGCCAGGGGGATAGCACATGACGAATTCGCTTGCCACGCGTCCTGAAGATTCGGAAAGTACTACTGTCTCTTTATCCGCGTAAAAAGCCTGTTGGGGCGATTGAACAATTTGCGGATTGATATATTCGTGGTCGAATAACGAACTAGGATCCTTTTTATAACGACGATTGATTTCTGCTAGTGCTGCGACCAATCGTTCAAGATCGAGTGTACGGTCCCCGACTGAAATATAGGCAAGGATATTCGCTACGTCCCCGAACTCAATTTGGATATCGTATTCATCGCGTAAAATATCATATACTTCAATGCCAGCCAGACCCATTTGACGCGTATGAATCGACAATTTGGACTCGTCAAAGTCATAGATGGTATCGCCGTTTATCAGCTCTTTAGAGTATGCATAATAGCCGCCGATCTGATTGACTTCATCACGGGTGTACTGTGCCATCTTGATCACTTTATCGAAGATTTCCTGCCCGTGTAATGCCAGGTTTTTCCGTGAAATATCCAATGACGACATCAATAGATAAGAACCGCTCGTAGTCTGCGTTAGGTTAATAATCTGTCGCGTATAGCCTTCACTCACCGCATTATTGATTAATAAAAAGGAACTTTGTGTTAAAGATCCACCTGATTTATGCATACTGATAGAAGCCATATCCGCGCCGACGGACATCGCGGAAGCAGGCAGTTTATCATTAAAATAAAAATGCGTGCCATGTGCTTCATCCACTAGCACGAGCATACCGTGTGCATGTGCTATATCAGTAATGGCTTGCAAATTGGAGCAAATACCATAATAGGTTGGATTATTAATGAGAATCGCTTTGGCGTCTGGGTAATCCACGATGGCTTTCTTAACTTCATCTACTGCCATACCGAGTGGAATGCCAAGATCCTCTTGCACTCCCGGATTCACATAGATAGGAATAGCACCACTTAAGATCAAGGCATTGATTGCACTGCGATGAACATTACGCGGCATGATGATTTTCTCTCCTGCTTTGCAAGCTGTCATGACCATCGCTTGTACAGCAGAGGTCGTCCCGTTTACAAGCAAGAAAGCGTGTTTCGCGCCGAACGCGTCCGCTGCCAACTCTTCAGCTTCACGTATGACAGAAACAGGGTGGCATAAATTATCAAGAGGCTTCATGGAATTCACGTCGTGTTGTAAGCAAGTCTCCCCGAGAAAACCAGCGAGCTCCTTATTGCCTCGACCGTGCTTGTGTCCGGGTACATCAAAAGGAACGACACGTGCTTCTTGATATTGTTGCAATGCTTCCATAATAGGAACGCGATGTTGTGATAATTTCAATGGTCTCTCCTCACTCATTTTCATAGACGTTGGAACCGCTGTAGATTTCAATCATCTCTTTGCGAAGATTATGAGAAATTTGAAGGCGTTCCTTTGGCGGTAATTCCGAAACATCTTTGTTGAATAGGTAATCTTGTAAATCAATCTCTTTAATGAGTAATTTCGTATGGAAGATATTCGCTTGGTAAACATTTATATCGATTGCATCATATTTTTGCAATGTTTTCTGGTCAATGAAGTCTTGAATGGATGTAATTGCATGATCCATGAAAAGTTTTTTACCGTCTACTGACCGTGTAAATCCACGCACGCGATAGTCTGCGGTAATAATATCCGAATCAAAGCTTCCGATCAGGTAGTCGAGCGCATTCAACGGAGAAATCTCTCCACACGTCGACACATCTATATCTACACGAAATGTTGCAATGGAGTTATCGGGATGATACTCGGGATACGTATGGACAGTCACGTGGCTCTTGTCTAAATGACTGACGACGGAGTCTTTATCTGGCAAGATAGGAATCGCGCCTTGATTACAAGAAGGATCAATTTGTGATGCAGGGAATTTTTCCTCTGAAATCATCAACGTTACACTAGCACCTTGTGGGTCGTAATCTTGTTTACTGACATTCAATACATGCGCACCAATCATTTCAGTAACATCGTAGAGAATTTTCGTTAAACGTTCTGAATTGTATTGCTCATCTATATAGGCGATATACTCACTTTGCTCTCTTCTACTCTTTGCATAGCTCACATCGTAAATGTTGAAGCTAAGAGTTTTGGTGAGGTTGTTAAAGCCGTAGAGCTTCAGCTTATTTTCCAACCGAAACATCCGTCCTTTCAAAATTGCTTTTTAAAAAGTATAATCACATAAAAAAGTCCCTCTCCAATCCACATGAAATAATACAAACATGACAGATTGGAGAGGGACCTTTACTCTGTTTCGCTTGTTGATATAAGAATAGATATTCACTCTATTCCATTACATAACAGGTGATTGGATTGGCGTAATGCTCACAGGTACTCTTTCTAAATTAAAAAACTTATGAAATTGATTTCATTATAAAGGAAAAAGAATGAAAAATATATACTTTTTATAGAAAAATATTAGAAAAAACTTTTTTATGGCAAATGGTAAAATGCTTTGAATTGTCGTCAGAACGTCTTTACGATATGGTATATAAAACAATTACTACATTCTATGGAGGTAATGAAATGAACGATACAACAATGGAATATTTGGAACAGGTTCGACAAGACTTCGAAACAAGTCCTTTTTGGAAATTTGCCGGTCTGCAAACACAAAAATTAGAAGCGGGTCAAGTGGAATTATATTTACCTTATCGTCAAGAGTATGATAATGTACGCGGAACTATTCACGGTGGTATGTATATGTCCGTTCTCGATACGACGATGGGAATGCTTTGTCGTTCGATGGGTGCAAATGATGTCATGACAATACAAATGACGACACAATTTTTAAAGCCGGTCGTTCAGGAAACCGTTTATTCAAAAGCTGCCGTTATTAATAGAACACGCTCTACGGCTCTGGTTGAAGGAACGTTATTCAATGAGAAAGATGAATTAGTTGCTCATTGCACCGCTACGTTCAAGTTGAAATGATTATTATTTACTCTGTAATTTCAAATCAAGGCAGGTTTTCATATGAATAAGAAAGCTTTCTATTTAGGATTATTCACCGTTGTCGCATGGGGCTCCAGTTTTGCTGCTATTCGAGTGAGTTTGCTAGGAGGGTATTCTCCTGGACATTTGGTGTTGACACGGTTTATCGTCGCTTCATTAGTATTTATTTTATATGCATTATGGCCGGGAACGAAAATTCGTCTGCCTGCAAAACAGGATATAGGGAAGATCATGCTACTAGGCTTCGCGGGAATCAGTATTTATCACTTTGGTCTGACATACGGAGAACAAACGGTATCAGCTGGAACGGCTGGTCTGTTTATCGCAACGGTGCCGATTTTCACTTCGATAATCGCAGTGATTTTCCTAAGTGAAAAAATTAGTCGATTAGGTTGGATTGGCATGGCAATCGGATTATCAGGTGTTGCGTTGATAACGATAGGAAGTTCGGAAGGTGCGTTGGAAGTATCGGTAGGCGCGTGGTTCATTATTATTGCGGTTATTTCTACTTCTATATTTTTTGTCTTTCAGAAACCTTTATTCAACCGTTACACTCCTGTCGAGTTGACAGCATACTTCACATGGGCAGGTACCTTACCGTTTTTATATTTCACACCAGGCTTGCTAAATGAAATACAAGGGGCTACGCTTGAAGCCACATTATCAACAATTTATATGGGGGTTATTCCAGCAACGATTGCCTATGTAACCTGGTCTACTGCGTTGTCGATTGCCGATGCGGGAGCGGTTTCGAGTCTACTCTATATAGAGCCAGTCGTGGCGATATTGGTTGCTTGGGTATGGCTACAAGAACTTCCGAGTGGATTGTCTATGATTGGTGGAGTGATTGCAGTTTTAAGTGTGATTGCTGTTAACTGGGAAGCGATGCGTACGCGTTCAACTTATCAATAAAAAAGCAGCCAAGCATAAAAGCGTGGCTGCTGCACGGTGGATCATCCTTTTGGAATGAACGTATTACAATCTGTTTCGGCTGAGTCTTTTGCTTTTCTTCCTTTTCGTGAAATTACTTTGATTTCATCTGCTCCACATTGGTTACCTGATTCCCAAAAATGACAATTTGTCACTTCACATAATACGTCTTTTGCCAATTGACCCACCTCCTTTTTACTAGCATATCCAGAAACACAGCATACATACTGGAGATGGAGAAGTAATTCAATATGATAATTTTGGAGGAGAGTTTATGGTTACTGTACAAGATATTGCAACGCCACGATTACAGAACTATTTGGAATTCGTGCGTGATCCGATTGCTTTTTTTATGCGAGTACAGCCACTTGGTGATGTGATTTCATTGAAGACAGGCATTTCACCGACGTTTGTGGTTAACAGTCCCGAAGCAATTCGAGAAATCTTGATTCGTCAAGACCAGTCATTTATTAAAGGGCGAACAACGACTGTGTTGCAGAGAACAGTGGGAGAGGGTCTATTGACGACGGAAGGTGAACGGCATGCGACGCAGAAGAAATATATTCAACCAGCGTTTTATAAAGAGGTGATGGAACGTTATGCCTATTCGATCATTGATGAAACGGAGAAGCTAGTCAAACGTCTTGAGCATGAAGAGGAAGTAGATATACATACAGTAATGATGCGTTTGACATTGTCGATCATTACACGAACAATGTTTTCGACAGATGTCTCTGCAGAGGAGAAAGAACTTGCAGATGCCGTCACAACAACGATTGAGCAAAGCGTCAAAATTTTATTTAGTCCTGTGATGATTCCATCTTCTGTTCCGACTAAAGCCAACTTGAAACATAAAAAAGCGATACAAACACTTGAGGAAATGATTGACGATGTATTAGTCGCTGCAAAAGAACATCCAGAATGGTTTAAAGACTCGTTGCTTGGCATGATGATGGCGGTTACAGATGAGGCCGGAAACAGGTTGCCTGACAAAGAAGTACGTGATCAGATGATGACGATGTTGCTCGCAGGACATGAAACAACGGCAAACTTATTAGGCTGGTTATTTGCTGAAATTGCACGGCTTCCTAAAGTAGAGAAGCGTCTGTTGGATGAATTGAATTCCGCGAACTTGGTAGGTAACCCATTTAATTGGATGCGAGAATTACCATATACACAGCAAATTATTGAAGAAGGCTTGCGTCTTTATCCGCCTGCTTGGCTAATTTATCGCGAACTTAACGAACCGGTCGAGATGTTTGGAAGGTCTTTTAAAAAGGGAAGCACGTTTATGATTTGTCCATTTGCGATTCACCGAAATAAAGAGATATTTCCAGATCCCGACACATTTGATCCCGATCGGTTTGCGACAGGTAATAAGTATGCGCCATTTAGTTATCTCCCATTCGGCGGTGGTTCACGCAGTTGTATCGGTTCTCGATTTGCTATGCTAGAAGCGACATTGATCATATCGGTACTTTATAAGAAGTTTATCTTTTTCAATATACGACCACATGCGCCCGTTCCGGAACCATTGATTTCGTTGCGGATCAAAGATGGATGGCCGATGAGGTTAGAGAAGCGCTGTTAACCAACGCAAACTAAAAAAACAGCGATCATCAAGAGGATGATCGCTGTTTTGCTATCAGATAAACACTACCGCATCTTTAGGAGTCGACAACTCGACTATGCGTTGTACTTCGTCACCTTCAAGCGTTTCTTCTTTATATAGTGCATTGACTAACTCTTCAAATTGATATGCGTGCTCCTTAATGAGCGTTTCCGTCTTTTGCGCAGCTTGATCAAATAGCATTTGCATTTTTTCTTCACGTTCAGCTTTATTGAAGATCAAAGAAAATCCTTCTTGGAACAATCCAGTATTCACCATACGCTCAAGAATGTCTTTGGCCTGTTCCACATCGCCTCCAACTCCGATACTGTGCTCCCCCAAATAGAGACGCTCTGCAATGCCGCCCGCTAAAATCATACTGACTTGATCAAGCAATTCGCTAGCAGTAGATAAATGTAATTCCTTTTGAATAGGGGCTACATAACCGAGTGCTTGACCCCTTGGAATAATCGTCGCTTTTCTTACAGAACCTGGCTTTGTAAGAGCAGCGATGATGGCATGTCCGGATTCGTGAATGGCTACACGACGCTTTGTTTCTTGGTCGCTTAACGTGCGTGCTGTATTTCCAAGGATTGTCCGGTCAATTGCAAAATCTAAATCATGCTTCTCGATTAATTTCCGTCCTTCGCGAATGGCCCGGCGGCTGGCTGTTTCGAACAAGCTACTTATTTCTGCGCCAGAAAAACCTGAAGTGCTATCTGCAAGTGTATCGAGAGACGCGGCCACATTAGGAGCCAACGTTTTGCCGTTTGTATGGATATCGATAATTTCGCGACGTCCTTTTGTATCCGGCAATTGAACATGAAAAGTAAAGTCGATACGCCCAGGTCGCAAGAATGCATCATCCAGCATATCTTTCCGATTCGTAGCTGCAATGAATAAAACACCGTCATTATCATTACCACCGTCAAGTTGAACAAGTAGTTCCGTTAACGTCTTTTCAGATTCTTCTCCACCATGTTCTTTTCGTTTTCCAGCCAACGCATCTACTTCGTCTATAAAGATCACAGCAGGACGTTGTTTGCGTGCATTTTCAAAAAGTGTACGTACTCGTGAAGCTCCAACACCTACAAATAATTCTGTAAAGGCTGCTCCACTAGAAGAATAAAAAGTAGCTCCTATTTCTTTAGCGATAGCTTGAGCTAGTAATGTTTTACCTGTCCCCGGAGGTCCATAAAGTAAAATACCTTGAGGCAAAGCAATGCCCATTTCATTTGCCGCTTCAGGGTTTTTGAATACTTCTAACGTCTGTTGGATTTCATCCTTCATTTCTTGAGGGATTCCACCGATATCATCCATTGTGATGTCAGGTAGGGGAGTCGCCTTTGACGCTTGATGCTTCATAGCTGACGCGCCAATATTGAGCTTACCTTTTTTATGAAGAATGAAAAGTGTCAAAAGAGCTGCCAATACAAGCCCACCAAAAATCCAACCGCCCATCGAACTCTCTGCTTTATATTGATACGTTACATTATATTTCTGTACTAAGTCATCCACTAATGTACTTTGCGGACGCACCATCGTGCTGTATGTTGTGTTATCTACAATGATGGATAACTTTCCTTTGGCCGTTTCGTTTAATAAGACACCAGCACCTGATTGTTCAGCAATCAGTTTTTCCATCTGAGCAAATGAAACTTCTTTTCCTCCAGTGGGTAGTAAATAGTTCCAAGTGACACCTGCTGCAATGGCCGTGACAAAGAGGGCTACGACAAAAATCTTTGATGCTAATTTTGAAATAGGCTTCAAGTTCAGCTCCAGCTCCTTTAGTGAATTACCTAAATTATACGTAAAAGTAGTAGTTTTGTATAGTGTGTAAACAGAAAAAATAGTTACAAATTCAAGAACTTGTGAGGAAATACCTAAAGAGACACAAGCGAATGAAGTAAGTGGCAGTACTACACCCCGAAGCCGACTTCTCACTACCTTCAAAAAGATAACCAACTAAAAAAAGCCCCTACTCGAAATCGTATATACCACGACCTCCAGTGAGGGCTTCCGCTACTCCAATAAAGTGACCTATTTAGGCCGTACATCTTCTAATACAGCAAAACCATCACGAACTTTTATATCTGCAAGCAATTGACCTTTGCGTGACAAATCTTCCAACTGCATACCCGTATTTTCAGCTACATAGAAACGATCAGGAAGGAAGTTTGCAAAATACATTTGATTTTCATCGATATTGTGTTCACCGTAGTAATACATATCACCTTTTAAAAAAAGGCCATCGCTTGGTTTCTTATGTGTAACGGTCTTTAACCCATATACATCTCCTTCTTCTTGTTCTAAAACTGCATATACTGTCAGTCTTCCAGTATCATGTTTGGAGAATTCTTTAATGAGCGCAGGGTCAAGACTTTCTTTGGAGAATTCTTCAATCGCAAATTGAAGACTAACATAATCACCATAAAGAATATCGCGCGGGTCGACAGGTACTGTTTCCAATGTGATGGTTTTACCTGTTTTCACTGTGTATAAAGGTTTCCAAGTCATCGCTAACAGGAGGATGATTGGGACGATTAAGGCAATAAGAAATAGATTCCGTTTATTCTTCATGACGTTTCACCGTCTCTCGTCGTGATTTTTCAAACCAGAATCCAAAGCCGATCAACAGCAAACCACCTATGATGAAAAATAATGACTTTGGCATGAAGTCATATGTGATATCCGTGTAATAACGGTAGATTAACGCACATGTGATCAAGATGGCTGGTAAGCTGTCTTTCTTTAGAAGATAAATCAATAAGATAACGAATATAGCGGTGAAGATATAAGGTATAGAATCACCAAATCGTACATCATCCCATATGAATGGGAACGTTAGCATCATGCCCGTGATTCCAAATAATACGGAACCCGTCCAAGACGACTCTGTACGATACTGTTTTAAAGGTGCGAGTGCAAGAAATACACCTAATACAAAGACAATCAAGACGGAAATCCATTCCTCAACATGGAAGAATTCTAGCATATTGACGATAAAAGCTACACTAAGCAATACATTCATAACAAACAACGCACTTTTTCTTCTGAATCGCGTTTCATTCATCCAGAACAGTAGAGGAATCAATAGAAGTAGCCAAAAAGGACCGAAGCTTCCAACTTCATACGTTGTGAAAGCACTAAAGCTGTAAATAATAAAAAATGCACTAGCAAATACAGCGAGCAATTGATCTTTTACATAATAGGCAAGTGGCAGGATTCCGATCCCCCATAATAGGAAATCTGTATACACCGTATGTTGTAAATGAAAGCTCTGACCAATTAGGAATATTCCAGCTCCAAAAATGGCAGCCCCGATATAATACATACTGCGAGACGTTTTTTCGTAATTGCTTTCAAGCTTGTATCCTGCGAAGTATGCCAAGACCATGCCAACGATGATTAATCCGAGCTTAAAGAATGGCGTTAGTAAAGCCCAGTTACCTGCGATAAAACTCAGTATTCCTATCCCCACTAATATAGCCCCGAAAGCCAGCAAGATTCTCACGAAATTAGTGCCACCTTTAGATTCATATAGCGAGAGCATTTCGTTGGCATCTACTTCTTTCATTTTGCCTTGCTGTTGTAGAAAAGAAAACTCTTGTTGCAAGAAAGTCAATTGTTGCTTACTGACCTTTCTTTTCATACTAAATCCCTCCTTTCATAATAGTTACTAAGTGGACTAATAAACACATTATATGTTACAGAATATCAGGAATGAAAAGGTTCTCACAGAAATTATCTAGTTAAATATAGTATCTCGTATATTTTCTAAAAACACAATAAATACTAGAAAGATACATATTTATCCTTTAATTGCCTATTGACATTCATTTGAGAACGATTATCATTGAAAACATAAAATTAAACTGTGGGAAGTAGGAAGAAATATGAAACAAACACTAGTAACAGCTTTCGCTTTAACAACAGGAATTCTCCTATCAGGTTGCGGGGCAGCTGAAGAATCTGTCGAAAAAACGCCAGTAGCGACTGAAGAAGTCGACTTAACTGCTGAAACTGATGCATATAAAGAATTTGCGCTTGAACAAATGGATGAATTCGTTATAAACACAGAAAAATTTGTCACGGCTGTTAAGGCGGGTGATTTAGAAGAAGCAAAGAAAATCTATCCTGTAGCTAGAATGTATTTTGAACGCTCTGAACCAATTGCGGAAAGTTTCGGAGACTTGGATCCACGAATCGATGCACGTCTGGCAGATGTTCAAGAACAGGGTCAGGGAGAAGAGGAATGGTCTGGCTATCATAAAATTGAGTACGGTCTATGGGTGGAAAATACAATTGAAGGATACGAAGATGTTGCCGACCAATTGCTTAAGGATGCAAAAGAACTGCGTGCACGTGTAGAAACAGTTGAAGTATCGCCTGATTTAATGATCACTGGAGCAGTCGATTTACTGAATGAAGTTTCTACTTCTAAAATAACTGGTGAAGAAGAAATTTATTCTCACACCGATCTATATGACTTTAAAGCAAATATTGAAGGTGCAGAAAAAATCTATGAAATTCTTAAGGATAAGATGGCAGCGAAAGATCAGCAACTAGTCGATGAACTCGAAACTAAATTCCAAACCATTAATAGTCTACTTGCCGAATATGAAGATGAAAATGGCGGCTATATATCCTATGAAGAATTAACAAAGGAAGATACAAAATCGCTATCAGAAGCGGTAAATCAATTAGGTGAACCATTAAGTATGATGGGCATCGTAACGGAGTGATTTTATGACGGACCGAACTGAAGAAAGATTCTATGAAAAGAAAATTTCACGTCGTCAAATGTTGAAATATACAGGTGCAGGTGCTGCTGGTGTTGCGATCGGAGCATCGGGTCTTGGCGGTGTTTTCAAAGTGTTTGGAATGGCTGAGGAGGAAGATAATCCACGCTCGAAGAATAAGATTAATTTTTATGGAAAGCACCAATCCGGAATCGCGACTGAATGCCAAAGTTACATATATTTTGCTTCGTTACATGTCTTGGTGAATTCACAACAGGAATTGATGGATCTTTTTAAAATGTGGACTCCCATTGCTGTACGCCTGATGAATGGCGAACAGATTGATGGTCAGACCTCCAATATGCTCATTCCATCAAAAGATACGGGGGAAGTAGTCGGGTTAGATGCTTCAAATTTAACATTGACGTTTGGTGTTGGTCCGTCACTATTTGAAAAAGAGTCACTAGGTTTAGCGTCAAAAAAGCCTGCTGAACTGAAAGATTTACCTCACTTCCCGAAAGATCAACTAGATCCTGCATATACAGGAGGAGATATTTGTATTCAAGCATGTGCAGATGACCCGCAAGTTGCATTTCATGCTGTTCGAAACTTAGTACGTGCAGCTTCAGGAAAAGTATCATTGAAATGGACACAGGCAGGCTTTAATTCTTACCCAATGAAGGGGAAGAAAAAAGAGACGCCAAGAAACTTATTTGCGTTTAAAGATGGTTCTGTCAATCCGAATGGATCCAGAGAATCCGAAATGAATGAAGTTGCTTGGGTTGATGCAAGTCAATCAAAAGATTGGATGACCAATGGCACGTACATGGCTGTCCGTCGAGTGCAGATGCATTTGGAAACATGGGACAGAACAGCACTGCAGGAACAAGAAGCGACATTTGGCCGCCATCGTGATACGGGGGCGCCATTAGGTAAAGAAAAAGAGATGGACGAAGTAGACTTGGATGAAAAGGATACAAACGGTGCGTATATTATTTCTGAAAATTCTCATGTTCGTCTGGCTAAAAAGACCAAACAGAAGATCTATCGTCGTTCATTCTCTTATAGTTCCGGTGTCATGGATTCAACAGGTACATTCGATGCGGGTTTATTGTTTATTTCGTTCCAAAAAGATCCTGAACAATTTATTGCAATCCAAAACAGTTTTGGTCGTAAAGATAAATTAAATGAATATATTACTCATCGCGGCAGTGCGTTATTCGCCTGCTTCCCTGGGATCCAAAAGGGAGGCTTTATCGGTGACTCACTCTTCTCGATTATATAGATGGATTGCAGTACTGTTGATTATTGCATTCATGCCGATTCGTCCAGCAATTGCCGATACAGAAACAAATTATAGTGATCTGTATATTTCTATCAGTGATTCCATTATGCAAACTAAGAAAGCAAACGATGCGGCGGCACTGACATCTTTACGAGAATTCGAAACGATTTGGAAACAACAGAATCTAGAGAGTTCGGAGTACACGTTGGAAATCGATAAAACGTTAAAAAAAACAATACAAGCTGACTCGGAAACACGCGGAGTGCTATTGAGTTCATTATCTAAGGCGGTACATGAATTGGAAAAGTCGGAAAATCCAGTTGATGAACAAGCAGAGCAAGAAGAATTCGGTAAATTGATGGAACCGGCACTTGCTGAATTGAATCAGGCTATTAAGTTAGGTTCGCTAGAAGAAATCGAAGAGGCGAATCAGCAGTTCATTTCTACTTGGACACGCAATGAACGTCCAGTGCGAGAGCAAAGTATTTCAGCATATGGTGCAATTGAAACGAGTATGGCATTCATGAGAATCGCGTTAGCGGAAGAAGAACCTGATCTTGATCTGTTGCGGACGCAGTTTGATGAATTAACCGTCACGGTAGACCAGTTCGTCTCCGGGACGTTGAAAGAGACAGCGACTGAAGACTATTCTTTGACCACATTGATTGCACTACTAGATGAAAGCTCAGAATCAGTGCGAAATGGAGAGCTTGTTGAAGCGAAGAAATCATTGAGCGAGTTCATTAAAATTTGGCCGAATGTGGAAGGGGAAGTACGTACGAAAAATGTCTCTCTTTATACAGAACTTGAAAATGAACTGCCTATGATGATTGGTCAATTGTCTAATAGTGGATATAACCTTGACAAGGCTGTGTATCAGTTAAAAAATTTCAAACAGCAAATTGCCTTATTGCAAACAAATGACGGTTTCAGTTTCTGGGATTCAGCACTGATCTTATTACGTGAAGGTCTAGAAGCGTTGTTGATTATTATGGCACTATTATCATTCTTAACGAATGCTAATCAACAAGCTATGCGTAAATGGGTGTATGTTGGAGTGGGTGCTGGCATGACGCTTAGTGTCGTAGTAGCGATTATGATGTCTACGGTATTGCATTCTGTCACGATTGGCAATAATCGTGAAATGATGGAAGGCTATGTTGGTCTCATTGCTGCAGCACTGATGATCGGTGTCGGGATTTGGATGCATCAAAAATCTACTGTCGCCTCGTGGAATCGTTATATATCTAGACAAATGGGACAGGCAATTTCAAAAGGTAGCATACTCGCTATGGCTTCGGTTAGCTTTCTTTCTGTATTTAGAGAAGGTGCAGAAACAATGGTCTTTTATGCAGGAATTGCGCCAAAAATGTCTACTGCGGAATTTGTGTTGGGGATATTGCTAGCGGTTGTCATATTGGCGGTCGTCGCAGTTATCCTCATGAAGCTCAGCCATCGAATCCCAATCCATCGCTTCTTCGCAGTGGCGACGATATTAATTTATGTACTTGCTTTCAAGATTATTGGTGTCAGTCTGCATACGTTACAGTTGACGAACGTGATCAACTCAACGGTGCAACCCGGTTTGCCGATTATAGACTTTATTGGTTTTTATCCGACCAATGAAACGATTACGGCACAACTTGGTTTACTAGTCATCATCTTAGTGGCTGCCTGGATACGAAAAGCAGGTAAACGCTCCAACGTACAACTTTCGAATTACTAAAATAGAATGTCCTAGAAGTTATTGTACTTCAACAGGGCATTCTTTTACGTGTTTCTAAGTTCAAAGTTTTTGCTAATAGTTGTAGTAGGTTAACTAGTGATTTCGAAGGGAAACTGTCCTTTCGAAGTGCAAATCACCACAAGGAAAACCTATCAATCTGTACTATTACTATAGATACCACACTCCGTATCAAAAGCCTACTTGACTAATAGGAATAATCATAATACAATGAAACCATCTTAAAAACAGTTGTCAGTCTAGTCAGATTTTCTGCAACATTAAGCAATAATAAAAAATACAATTAGAGGTTGCGAGGGTGATGAATATGGCGTTACAAGTAACGAACAGTCCTTTTAGTGAAGAACAAGTAGAATTGCTCAATCGTTTATTACCGAGCATTACAGAAACACAGCAAAGTTGGTTGAGTGGTTACTTAACAGCTGTCAGCTCAGCTTCAATACCATCGGCTGACGTCGCTGTATTAGAACGTCCCGCTATAGAAATTCCGACGGCAGTAAAAGAAATAACTGTTCTTTATGGCTCACAAACAGGTAACGGACAGGGAATCGCTGAACAAGCGGCAGCCAAGTTAAAAGAACAATCTTTTGATGTGACAATCCAGTCTATGAATGATTTCAAGCCGAATAATCTGAAGAAAATTGAAAATCTATTACTGGTCGTCAGTACGCATGGAGAAGGAGATCCACCTGATACAGCGTTGCCATTCTATGAGTTTTTGCATGGAAAACGTGCTCCGAAACTAGATCATCTCCATTATTCAGTATTGGCACTTGGCGATAGCTCGTACGAATTTTTCTGTAAAACAGGCGCTGATTTTGATCAGAAACTATCCGAACTAGGCGCAGTTCAGTTAGCTCCACGAGTAGATTGTGATTTAGATTATGATGAGCCGGCAGCGCAGTGGCTATCAGCGGTGGAAGTGTCGTTAGAAATTCAATCTGGCGGTCAATCGGCTGCAGCTAGTGTAGAAGTGGAAAGCCCATCATCTACTCAGTACTCACGCACCAACCCGTTTAATGCAGAAGTACTTGAAAATATAAATCTAAACGGCCGTGGTTCTAATAAAGAGACGCGTCATGTGGAGATTTCATTAGAAGGATCGGGATTGACATATAAGCCGGGTGACAGTGTAGGGATTTTCCCAACGAATAAATCCGACTTAGTCGATGAGATTATTAAGTTAGGAAGCTGGAATGCAGAAGAAACAGTGGAAATCAACTCACAAGGGGAACGCCGTGCTTTACGTATCGCATTACTTCATCACTTAGAGATTACCGTAGTAACTAAACCGCTACTTGAAAAACTGACTAATTACTCTAAGTCAGAAGAGTTGAAGCGACTCCTAAATAAAGAAAATGCGGATGAGTTTCGTGCGTATGTCGATGGACGGGACTTATACGATGCATTAATGGACTTTGGACCAGTAGAAGCTTCAGAACAACAACTGGTGGGAATTCTTCGTAAATTGCCAGCAAGATTATATTCAATTGCCAGTAGCCTAGAAGCGAACCCTGAAGAAGTGCATCTGACAATTGGTGCTGTTCGTTACGAAGCGCATGGTCGCGACAGACAAGGCGTGTGTTCTATCCAATGTGCAGAAAATCTTGAGCCGGGAGATACATTGCCGATTTATATCCATAAAAATGATAATTTCCGTTTACCACCTAATTCGGAAACACCGATTATTATGATAGGGCCAGGGACGGGTATCGCGCCATTCCGTTCATTCATTGAAGAACGTAGTGAAACAGGAGCGGAAGGAAAGTCTTGGTTGTTCTTTGGAGATCAGCATTATGTGACCGATTTCTATTATCAAACGGAGTGGCAAAATTACGTGAAGGATGGCACGTTAACACGCCTCGATGTAGCTTTTTCACGTGATACGGATGAAAAAGTATATGTACAACATCGTATGAAACAAGCGAGTCAAGAACTGTATCAATGGATTGAAGAAGGTGCAGTGATTTATGTATGTGGTGATGAACAGAACATGGCAAAAGACGTCCACGCGACTTTGCTGGAAATTCTTCAACTAGAAGGCGGCAAATCACTTGAAGAAGCCGAACAATTCATCACACAGTTAGTTCAAGAGAAACGCTATCAGCGAGATGTCTATTAAGTAATTTGAAAGGAAGTGTGGGAGCATGTCTTCAACAACAAAACCAATCCATATACAAGATGGAGCGCCGAGTGATGTAGAAGAAATTAAAATTAAAAGTGATTACTTGCGTGGTAGTCTCATTGAAACGATGAATGACTCTATCAGTTCCGGAATTCCAGATGATGATAACCGTCTGATGAAATTCCACGGCAGTTATTTGCAGGATGACCGAGATCTGCGGGTCGAGCGTCAGCGCCAAAAATTAGAGCCTGCCTATCAGTTCATGATCCGCGTGCGGACACCAGCTGGCTTTGCCACGCCAAAACAATGGCTGGTTATGGATGAATTGGCACATAAATATGGTAATGGAACATTAAAGTTAACAACACGCCAAGCGTTCCAAATGCATGGTATTTTGAAATGGAATATGAAAAAAAATATCCAGGAAATGAATGATGCATTACTGGATTCTATCGCCGCTTGTGGTGACGTCAACCGAAACGTCATGTGCAGTCCGAATCCGAATCAGTCATCGGTTCACGCGGAAATATATGAGTGGTCGAAGCGATTAAGCTTAGACTTGTTGCCACAAACAACGGCTTATCATGAAATTTGGTTGGATGAGGAAAAAGTTGTGGATACGGCAGGGGAAGAAGTAGAGCCAATCTATGGCGCGACCTATTTGCCTAGAAAGTTCAAAATTGGAATAGCGGTACCTCCAATGAATGATATTGATGTATTTTCTCAAGACATTGGATTAATTGCGATAGTAGAAAATGAAAAATTAGTCGGCTTCAACGTTGCGGTAGGTGGCGGCATGGGAATGGCGCATGGCGATGAGCAGACGTATCCGCAGTTAGCACGCTTAATCGGTTTTGTGCCTGCTGATCAAGTGGTGGAGGTAGCGAAGCACTTGATGATGATCCAGCGTGACAATGGAAACCGTTCTGTACGAAAATATGCACGATTTAAGTATACAATTGATTCTCGAGGATTAGATTGGCTAGTCAGCGAACTTCATAGCCGTCTAGGCTGGGAGTTGGAAGAAACACGCCCTTATCACTTTGACCATAACGGAGATCGCTATGGATGGGTTGCAGCAGAAAATGATCGCTGGAATTATACATTCTTTATTGAAAACGGTCGAGTGCGTGATACAGAAAACTATAAATTGATGACCGCACTTCGTGAAATTGCAGAGATCCACACAGGTGATTTCCGCTTGAGTCCGAATCAAAACTTAGTATTAGGTGATGTAGCGGATTCAAATAAAAAGAATATAGAAGAAATTATTGCGAAATACGGGTTAGAATCACCAACAGAGCAGTCAGCGCTGCGTAAGAACTCTATGGCATGTGTATCGCTACCGACTTGTGGATTAGCGATGGCGGAGGCCGAGCGATATCTACCTTCATTGATCACGAAAATCGAAGGCTTGCTCGACGAGGCAGGGCTAGGGGATGAAGAGATCGTAACGCGTATGACAGGTTGCCCGAATGGTTGTGCACGTCCAGCGATAGCGGAACTAGGTTTCATCGGTAAAGGACCCGGCAAGTACAATATGTATTTAGGTGGCGGTTTTTCGGGACAACGCTTGAGCAAGATCTACCGTGAAAATATTGGAGAAGAAGAGATCTTAAGTGAATTAGGACCTATATTAAAACGTTATGCGAAAGAACGCGATGACGGAGAGCACTTCGGAGACTTTGTGATACGTGCTGGCATTGTGGCAGAAACTACGGACGGAACCAATTTCCATACGGTGTGATTAAATAAGTAGAGCAGCTAGAGTAAAAACTAGCTGCTCTTTTTTAAGTTTTGAAAAAATTCGTAGAAGTGAATTGTATGTATATAGTAGAGAAAGAGTTTAGGATTGGTGTACTCGATGAACTGTAATGGAAGTTGTGAGAAAAGTGAAACTTATTATGTGATAGAGCGTACAAATAAGAGAAGTAGGTTATTCCATAAACGGGCCAAATTATCAATAGACTAGGAGTATTCTTATGCTATACTTTACGCTTCTTTCTGTAATTGTCTTTTCTGCGGTAATTAGTCCGGCTATCGGACTGCTTCTGCAACAGTGAAACCATCTAATATAGCGAGATTAATAATAGTAGAGAGTGTACCGTAACAACTCGCTGCGAAGATAGCCATAAGTGGATAAATCTAGTTCATCAAAATAATTCACATTATCTTCAATTGAGAAATGAATAACTCTAATCCGATAGAAAGTTTTAAATATTGGAAATATTACACCCTATACTAATAATAGTAGGGTATAATCAAAATATTAGTTATATCACTATTTTGTCACGTGACAACAGAAGCTCATATACGATGAGTCATAAGATAACCAGAGTTGTGACAAATGAAAATGCCAAATGATATAACTAACAAATTATTGAGAGTTGTGTAATTCTCAGTGATTGAAATTTCAATCAAATAGGGGGCTGGGTAGAATGAGTAAAAGAAGTAAACTCTTGTTTACAGTTTTAATGGCTTTCACATTAGTAATGTTAGCTGCATGTGGAAACTCATCAACAGATGATACTGAAAGTGCAGATTCTGGTGATGTTGTAAAAGCAAAAGTAGGCGTTATTTCATACTTAACTGGTCCAGGTGCTAGTTATGGTGAAGCGATTACAAACGGAATTAATCTTGCACACAAAGAAATTACTGAACTAGGAGAAGTGGACATCGAGTTGAAGATTGAAGACTCTGCTGGTAAACAAGAAGAAGCATTATCAGTTGCACAAAAATTAATGAACTCAGAAAATGTAGATGCAATTATTGGACCTACTTTAAGTACTGAAATGCAAATTGTTGGACCAGAAGCAGATTTAAACGGTGTTCCGATTCTAGGTACGTCAAACACAGCTGAAGGTATTCCACAACTTGGAGAATATGTATTCAGAAATTCAATTCCTGAGACATTAGCAATTCCTGCATCTGTGCAGAAAGCTATTGATAAATATGGCGCGAAAAAAGTTGCTATTTTATATGGAAATGATGATGTATTCACAAAAGCAGGATATGACACGATGAAGCAAGTTGCTGAAGATTTGGATTTGGAAGTTTTAACAACAGAAACTTTCCAATTAGGACAATCTGATTATAAAGCACAATTAACAAAAATTAAGAGCCTAAATCCAGACTTAGTTTTAGCTTCTGCTCTTTATAATGAAGGCGCAGTAATTCTTGATCAAGCTCGCAAAATGGGAATTGACGTACCATTCGTTGGCGGTAATGGTTTTAACTCACCGGAAGTTATTAAAATTGCTGGCGATGCTGCAAATGGTTTAATCGTTGCAACTCCTTGGTTCGCTAAGAAAGACAACGAGAAAGTTAAAAAGTTTGTTGAAGATTATAAAGCGGCTTACGGTATGGAGCCGGACCAGTTCGCAGCACAAGCATATGATGGTTTTTATGTAATGGCTGAAGCAATTAAAAATGCTGGTGAAGCAGATCGTGATGCGATTCGTGATGCACTTGCTGAAATTAAAGATTTTGAAGGCGTTCTAGGAAATATGTCATTTGATGAAGACGGTGACATTATTATGGAGCCAACTGTTTTAATTATTGAAGATGACGAATACGTAGTATTTGAATAATTTTTTAGGAGAGGGGCTGGGGATTTTCCCAGCCTTATTGTTTTCCTAAATGACTTACGAAAAATAAGATTAATCATACAAGTCGAAAATGAAGAAGGAGGAGTACTATTGCTAATTGAACAATTAATAAATGGTTTAACATTAGGGAGTATTTATGTCATTGTTGCGCTAGGTTACACGCTCGTATTTGGTGTGTTGAACGTAGTAAACATGGGGCACGGGGAAATCTTTATGTTCGGAGCATTTATGGGCGTCGTTGTCACGAATATATTGGGTTGGCCATTATATATTGCATTCGTTGTAGCCATTGTAGTGACGGGAATTTTAGGCTATTTTCTCGAAACATTTGCGCTAAGACCATTACGAGGGAAAGAAGGTGTCTCACATCTTGCGCCTTTAATAAGTACAATCGGTGTTTCTATTTTTCTTGAGAACGTTGCACATCACTTTTTTGGTTCAGGTAACCAACCATTCCGTACATCACTTTCGGAATTAAAATTCGTTTTAGGATCAACAACAGTTTACTACGTTCAAATTATTATTTTCGTTATTGCTATTTTACTAATGTTTGGGCTTACTTTTTGGTTATCTAAAACAAAAGCAGGAAAAGCATTACGTGCGAGCGCGGAAAACTTGGCAGTAGCAAGTCTTCTCGGTGTAAATACGAAGAGAACGATAACGCAAACTGTTATTATTGCATCAGCAATGGGTGGAATTGCTGGAATTTTAGTGGGAATTGCTTTCAACTCTGTTAACCCCCAAATGGGTTTATCTTTCGGACTTAAAGGATTAGCTATTATTATTTTAGGTGGTTTAGGTAATGTTAGAGGAGCCATGGTAGGTGGTTTGATTTTAGGGATGGCTGAAACATTTATCGTAGCATATGGAGATTCAGGTTATCGTGATGCTGTTGCGTTTATCGCTATCATTGTTATTTTAATCGTACGACCACAAGGAATCTTTGGAACAGCTACAACTGGGAGAAAGGGTTGATTAGATGTTAGGCGAATTAATAAACCCATATTATCTACAAGTTATTTCTTTTATTTTAATTAATATTATTCTGGCTGTTAGTATATACATAACGCTTGGAACGGGACAATTATCACTTGGTCATGCAGGTTTTATGAGTATAGGCGCGTACACAACAGCAATTCTAACGCTTAATTATAATATGCCGCTTGTACTCGGTGTCATTATAGCTGCTATCTTTACAGGGATTGTTGGGACATTAATTGGTATACCGGCTTTAAGATTACAAGGTGTTTATCTCGCTATTGCAACACTTGGGTTTGGTGAAGTCGTTCGAGTTCTTTTCATTAACTGGGATGGTTTAACAAACGGTGCAATTGGCTTATCAGGCATTCCGCATCTTGGAAGAGAAATACTTAGTATAAGTAAAATTATAGGAATAGAACCTGATATGTTTGGGTTGAAAAACAACCAGTTCATAAGTTTAGCTGTCTTTTTTGTCTTACTTATTATAACGATTTCTGTCATTTGGTTCTTCGTGAGACAAAATAATTCTAGAATTGGACGTGCTTTCTCCGCTATTAAAATGGATGAAGAAGCATCAGAAGCAATGGGTATTAATATTACTTATTACAAAGTATTAGCTTTCGGTCAAGGCGCAATGTTAGCAGGATTTGCAGGCGCATTATATGCCCATTTAATGGCGTACATTAGCCCATCAGACTTTGATTATCACAGAGCAGTAGAAATATTGATTTTCTCTATTTTTGGCGGAAGCGAAGTTATATGGGGATCCATATTCGGAGCTGTGTTCTTATCTGCAATGCCGGAATTCTTACGTTTTATCAACGAATATCGATTTATGATTTATGGTGCGCTTCTTGTTCTTATGATGGCGTTCCGTCCACAAGGAATTATCGATGTGAATATGATGAACCGATTTAAACGATTAAGACCTAAGAAGAAAGGGGAGAAAAAGCATGGTACTGGAAATAAAGAAGATCAGTAAAAATTTCGGTGGTATCCAAGCTTTAACCGATGTCTCCTTTTCAGTGGAAGAAGGCGAAATTCTTGGTTTAATTGGGCCTAATGGTGCTGGAAAGACGACGATGTTTAATATGATTACAGCTATGTATCCTCCTAGTTCTGGTGAAATATCGTTTATCGGTAATCCACTTTCAAATCTGAAGCCGCATCAAATTACAGAAAAAGGTATTTGCCGTACATTTCAAAATATCCGTCTGTTTTCTGACTTAACAGTACGTGAAAATGTTATGGTAGGTAATCATTGCCGACTAAAAACTAATGTGATGCAAAGTGTTTTTCGTACGAAAGCTCAAAAAGCAGAAGAAGCTAGAGTTTTGGCGACTGCAGATGAGATACTAGAAGTTGTTGGCTTAGCGGATGACAAGGAAACAATTGCAAAAAACCTTTCATACGGTGCGCAGCGGAGATTAGAAATCGCAAGAGCTTTAGCAAGTAGACCAAAGTTAATTCTTCTTGATGAACCAGCAGCTGGGATGAACGAAAAAGAAACGAATGATTTATTTAATTTAATTAAAAAAATCCAAACGTTAGATATTACAGTGTTACTTATCGAACATGATATGCCACTAGTGATGCGTGTTTGTAGTAGAATTATCGTTTTGAACTTTGGTAAAAAAATTGCAGAAGGTACACCGAGCAGTATTCAAAACAATAAAGAAGTAATTGAAGCCTACCTCGGGGTTGAGGAGGAAGATGAGCTTGCTTAAACTAGATAACATCAGTACCTTTTATGGTAAAATTCAAGCGTTAAAAAGTATAGATATAGCTGTAGAAGAAGGAACAATCGTAACGATTTTAGGTGCCAATGGTGCTGGTAAGACGACGATGATGAATACCATCGCTGGGCTTTTAAAACCTAAAGAAGGTACAATCCATTATTTAGGGAAAGACGTTACAGGCCGTCGACCAGACCAGCTTTTAAGAAATGGTTTAGCACTTGTTCCAGAAGGTCGAGGTATTTTGGCAACAATGACTGTTTTAGAAAACTTGGAAATGGGTGCATATCACCGAAGTGATTCAGAAGTTAGCGCGGATATTGAAAAGGTGATGGATCGCTTTCCGATTCTGAGAGAAAGAAAAGAACAATACGGTGGTACACTTTCAGGTGGGCAACAACAAATGTTAGCGATTGCCAGAGTGATTATGTCTAGGCCAAAGCTTCTTTTACTAGATGAACCTTCAATGGGTCTAGCACCGATAATCGTTGCAGATATATTTAAAATTATTAAAGAGATTAATGAAGCTGGTACCACTGTATTACTTGTTGAACAAAATGCGCGCCAAGCATTAAAAGTAGCAGATCATGGTTATGTACTTGAAAATGGGAAGGTAGTTGCTTCTGGTACTGCTAAAGAATTATTGCAAGATGATACGATTAAGAAAGCCTATTTAGGTCATTAATCAAGATTGAAAAGGCAGTAGAACTTTGCTGCCTTTTTTTATTTTTATTAAAATAGAAAAAAATAGTCTAAAACTAAATCTTTACTTAATTAAAATTTTAAATTTGTGTGAATAATATGGACTTGCGCGAATCCAAAAAAGTTTGAGATAGAGGTATTATCATTGGTCGTCTTCCAACGGGTAACAAAAATTGTATCACGGATATAAAAGGCGTGAAAGTTGGACATGTCACACTTGATCATCCATTACAGGGAGATGATTACGCAGCTACAGGCGTGACTGCCATTTTACCGTATGGCGACAGTCTGTTTATGAATAAAGTGGTAGGCGCAAGTTACGTCTTAAACGGTTTTGGAAAAACAACTGGGCTCGTTCAGGTAAATGAATTAGGCTTGATTGAGCCTCCTATTATGTTGACAAACACGTTTGGAGTCCCCGCGGTGACCCAAGGAACCTTACAATATATGTTGGAGGAAAGTCCTGAAATTGGGTATACTACTGGAACCATTAATCTGGTTGTTGGAGAATGCAATGATAGAAGAATGAATTCAATCCGTGAACTAGTGGTTCAACCAAGTCATGCAATTGCTGCTATAAAAGATGCTACCACTAATGCTTCCGTAGAAGGGGCAGTTGGAGCTGGAAATAGTATGAAGGAGGTCTTTGAAAAAGTATATGGACGTGAACCTATAAGCTGAATTGTTTGAGTCATTACACAATGCGGTATAATACTAATAGTAGGGAAAGGAGATGGATTTGAAATGAGTTATGAAGAAAATGTAGCTGGTTTTGATAAAATTGATTCGGCTAGAGCAGAGGAATTAGTAAAAGGTCATGGAGAGGCTGTAATTTATGTGGGTAAATCCGTATGTCCTTATTGCCAAATATTCGTTGAAAAACTAAATAAAGTAGCCAAAGAAACAGATGCACATATCTATTACGTTAACAGTAATGAAAACGCTGATATGAAAGGCATTTCTGCTTTCCGAAATGAATATGACATTCCGACAGTACCTGGCTTCATTTACACAAATGGAGACACTGTAAACGTTAAATGTGATTCCTCTATGTCTAAAGAAGAAATTAAATCTTTCATGAATAAGTAATCAACTTAAAACACTGTAAAAAAGGTCCTTAATTCGCACATGAATTAAGGATCTTTTTTATTTATATGATTTTTACTGAATGAGCTGTTCTGAAGGAAAGATTTGCTGCAGTTCGTTCAGGAATGTTTGGCGCTCTTCGGTATTATGAAGATAAATGGGCTCAATAGCTTCCTTCAGCCATGTCCTACGCTCTGCACGATCCGCTACGTACTGCTTCACATAGTGTCTGACATCTGCCAAGAAGTCCAGATAGTCTTCATAACGTTCATCATACGTTTCTGCTATTTCGGTCCGAATCTTTTTGGCCAATGAAGGACTTGCTCCACTTGTCGATACGCTGACGATCAGTTTACCACGCGTCATGACTGCTGGAATTTGCGCGGTACCTAATGTTGGATTGGAAGCGTGAACGACTAGTTTACCTGCTTCTTTCAATAGCTTGGCAAGACGATCATTTACGGCTTCGTCATCTGTTACGAGCAAGGTGAGAAAAGCATTTTCAACATCTTCCCATTCCGCTTCTTTCTTAATGAGCGTAACCGTACCTTGTTGTTCTAATTTTTCAAAAGACGGGTGGAATTCAGGGCTGATAATAGTAGGATGAATACCGAAACGATGTAGGTTGAGTACTTTGTGATACGCGACGTGCCCGCCACCGACTAGGAATATATTTGATTCATCTATGTTTTCAAGCATGATGGGGAACATAGAGACCACGTTTCCTTTCTGTTGCTTCATCGGCCCTTTCATTCAGAATCGCATGAATCACTGGATCATAGCCTAGTTCGGGGCAGAGATGAATAGCGGTTGTTGTTTTGGTTTTCTTTAGTGTTCTTTCAATTGACTTCATTAAAATACCAGTGAATAATAAATACGGTAAAATATACAGATTTTTAGGTTGGTGTTCTAGTAGTCGTTCAAGTTCATTTTCATAAAAAGGCTCGCAAGCTGCTAGATAGCCGACATGAACATTTTGAAGCTTGGTTTTCTCTTGGAATATTCTTTTGATTTTCGCAAAATCTTCTTTCGTAGCAGGGTCACTGCTGCCTCTTCCAATCAATAAAATGGATGCATCCTTAGGAATTACTTCTGTTGTTTCATGCAATCGTTCGATTAGCACATCAACCATACGTTCATCCACACCAATCGGATCACCGTAGTAAACAGGAATATCAGGGTAATTCATCATGACTTCCTGTAGCTCAGTAGGAATATCCACGTTGGCATGACCTGCGCGCAATAACAGAAAGGGTATAGCTATAATTTCTGTTGCACCCCGTGCGATACAGCGTGCAACACCGTCAGCAATCGACGGTTCGGCGAGTTCTAGAAAACATGCTTCCTGGATAGGGGCCGCTTTGGTTTCCATTGTTTTCTCAATAAATGCCAAAGCAGCCTGCTGTCCTTTCTTTACGCGGCTGCCGTGGCAAATATATAGGATTGCTTTCATACTATCGCCTCGTGTAACCGACGTTCTTTACTGGATTCTTCAAACCACTGTAATTCATCACGCAAGCGAACCACTTCACCGATCACGATCATACTCGGATTTTTGACTTCTTCTAGACGTGCCGTTTCCGTCATGGTGAAAAGCGTTGCAGTAACCGTGTGCTGTGTCTCTGTCGTTCCCCAATGAATGAAAGCAACCGGTGTATCTGGATCTTTACCGTGCTGAATCAGTTGTTGTTGAATATACGGAAGATTGCTGACACCCATGTAAATCGCCAGTGTATCAATCCCTTTTGCGAGAGCCTGCCATTTCTCAGCCTCTTCGGCACCTTCTTTACGATGGCCCGTGACAATTGCAAACGAAGCGCTGTAATCACGATGGGTAACAGGTATTCCTGCATATGCTGGAGCTGCGATTCCGGACGTGATGCCGGGAATCACTTCGAATGGGATGTGATGCTTTACCACAAACGCTGCTTCTTCTCCGCCACGACCGAATATAAAGGGATCGCCGCCTTTTAGACGGACGACTTGTTTACCTTGCTTCGCATGTTTAACCAATAAGAAATTGATCATATCCTGCTGAACAAAATGATGCTTAGGAAGTTTGCCTACAAAAATCAATTCCACATCGGGCTTCGCATGAGTTAAAATCTCTTGATTGATCAGTCTGTCATAAAGAATTACATCCGCTTGCTGTATAGCTTTCACTGCTTTGACGGTCAATAAATCAGGATCTCCAGGACCTGCTCCAACTAGCCAAACTTTGCCCATTCTACTCACTCCTTAATTAATCCATTTTTTATCGCGTAAGTAGCCGATTAATTGCTCGACACACTCTTCAATCGTATATTGATCAGTTTCTAATGTAAGTTCAGGTTTCACTGGTGCTTCATAAGGAGATGAAATCCCGGTAAATTCCGGAATGACACCCGCACGTGCTTTTTCATATAATCCCTTTGGATCACGTTTCTCGCAAGCATCAAGAGGACAACTGATGTACACTTCAACAAATTCATCTTCTTCCACTAAACGTCTGACGCTGTCGCGGTCCTCTTGGAAAGGGGAGATGAATGCGGTAAACACAAGCTGTCCGCTGTCAATGAATAACTTCGAGACTTCCCCAATGCGACGAATGTTTTCTTTACGTGCTTCATCAGAAAAGCCAAGGTCCTTATTTAAGCCATGACGCACATTATCACCATCAAGTACATATGTGTTAGCACCAAGATCGTGCAACCGGCGTGCGGCTGCATTGGCGATCGTGGATTTACCTGAACCGGATAGGCCGGTGAAGTAAAGTACTGCGCTATGATGTTTATTTTTTGCCCGTTGATCTTCTTTTGAAATTAATTGGTCATGCCATACAATGTTCTCTGCCATATCATCATCCCTCACTTTGCCAGTTCTTTTTCTTGTAATCCACTGATCAGTACATCAACCACTTCTTTGCGACTGAATTCCGGTGGAGGCAAGATACCACTTTTTAACATCTCACGTACTTTAGTTCCCGAAAGGATGACATGGTTATCACTGGAGTGCGGGCAAGTTTTAGGTGTTGCCATATTGCCGCAAGTTTTACAGAAGAAACTATGTTCAAAGAACAGTAACGTGATGCCGATTTCTTCCGCTTTAAAGTTCGAGAAAATTTCTTGAGCTTCGTAAGTACCATAATAATCTCCAACACCTGCATGGTCACGGCCGACAATAAAGTGTGTACAACCATAATTTTTACGCACAATAGCATGGAAAATTGCCTCGCGTGGTCCTGCATAACGCATTGCGGCAGGGAAGACAGCCAACTTCACGCGATCTTCAGGGTAGTAGTCACGCAGTAATACTTGATAACTCTCCATCCGTACATCAGCGGGAATATCGTCAGACTTTGTTTCACCAACTAGCGGGTTGAGCAAAAGTGCGTCTACGATTTCGAGTGCGGTTTTTTGAATATATTCATGCGCACGATGCACAGGATTACGCGTTTGGAATCCGACAACCGTCTTCCAACCATTATTTTCAAATGCTTGACGAGTTTCAGAAGGATCAAAATAAAACTCAGCAAAATTTTTCTGTTCTATTCGTCTAATCAGTTTAATCGGTCCGCCTAGATAGATATGGCCACGATCAAGTAATTTCGCTACACCTGGATGTGCTCTGTCAGCTGTCTTATAAACTTTTTCTGCTTCAATTTGTTGATCAGGTTCGAAGATATCCGTAATTTCAAGTGTGCCGTATATATCACCTTGATAGTCGAGTAAAACCGTATCGCCTACGGAATAAGGCGAACTATCTTTTACGGGTAGCGTAATAGGTAAACTCCATATCGTACCGTCCGCAAGACGAATATCATTGACGACAGCGTGATAATCTTCAGAAGTTAAAAATCCAGTTAGCGGGCTGTATGCGCCCGTTGCGATTAATTCCAAATCACTTACTGATGTGGCATCAATTGAGACTATTTTGTGCAATCCCTTAGTGGAGAGAGTGGGATCATATAAATTAACTAACTTACCGCCATGTGGTTGTATTGTTATCATTTGTAAACACCTATCCTCTTCATTTTAATAAGTCATATAGAAATACTAGGGTTTAAGTTAAAAAAATTTACGTATGCAGTCCACATTCTGTCTTACCAATACCAGTCCAGCGTCCAGAACGCATATCTTCTTCAGTAAATGCTGGTTTTGTACAGTTTGCGCACCCAATACTCGGGTAGCCTTGATCATGAAGTATATTATAGTCCAGTTCATGTGTGTGGGCGAAACGCCAAACATCTTTCCATGTCCAATGAATCAGCGGACACACTTTAATCTTCTTAAAACGGTTATCTACATTTAGATACTCCGTAGATTTTCTCATGGCAGATTGTTCCCGACGTAATCCTGATATCCAAGCAGTGGAAGGGGCAATCGCTTCTTCCAATGGTTTAATTTTTCGCAAATCACAGCATTGGTTTGGATTGGTTTTCCAAAGATCTATTCCATATTGATCTGACTGTTCTTCAATAGTCAATCCAGGTTGTTGCAAATGGATTTGAAGTTGAGGATAACGCTTCTTCACTTTTTCTATCGTGTCATACGTTTCTTGGAAATGATAATTCGTGTCTAAGAAAACAATTTTGGCATCGGGCTTCACCCGTGAAATCAGTTCAATCAATACAATTCCTTCAATACCAAAGCTACAAGCATAGACTAGCTTTTCTCCGTAGTGATCATAAGCCCATTGCAACACTTCGGAAGCTCCTTTGGTCTCGGAGTCTGCTTTAAACTCTGGTAAGACCGGTGCATCTTTCCACGATTCAAATGTGACCATTTTATCCCCCCCGCTAACTGTTATATTATTAACAGTTTAACAGACAATTAAAAATAGTCAATGCAAATTAGAATAGTAGGGATTAAAATTTATTTGCGTAAATAGTAGAGCCTATTAATTGGTGTAAGGTCCGTTGCATAGTAATTAATAACTAATAATGGATAGTGTTTTTTAAAAACAGCTTTTCTTAAGGGGGATGAAAGAAGTTTCGTATAGCACTAGCAGTGTAAGTGGAGAGTTCATTATCCTCACTTTGGCGCTAGTAGATAGCTCGTCGCTACGCCACCGCGACAGGCGTGGCTGGATAGTGGTTCTGCCAAAAAGATTTCTAGTTTCGGTACGTACTTCGCGGCAGTATATTGAAAGAATTTAATGCTAGTCACACTTCGTTACAGGCGAAAAATAGCAAAAGACCAATGTCCACTTGGGGCGAAGATCAGCGGTGTCTACCTGCGTCTATTTATCATTTTACTTTTCATGTAAAAAAGCAATTGGTATACTTAATAGTAGCAAACCATTAAAACTAAAGGAAGAAGTGTGTACTCAATGGGCCGTAAATGGAATAATATTAAAGAAAAGAAAGCGTCTAAAGATGCGAACACAAGTAGAATCTATGCAAAGTTTGGCCGTGAAATATATGTGGCAGCAAAATCAGGAGATCCAAGTCCCGAATCGAATCAAGCACTGAAATTCGTACTCGAGCGTGCAAAAACGTACAGCGTACCAAAAGCAATCATCGACCGTGCAATCGAAAAGGCAAAAGGTGGCGGTGAGGAAAACTTTGATGAACTTCGTTACGAAGGATTCGGACCGAATGGTTCAATGGTCATCGTGGACGCGTTGACAAATAACGTCAATCGGACAGTTTCCGAAGTACGTGCGGCATTCGGTAAAAATGGGGGCAATATGGGCGTGAGTGGTTCTGTAGCTTATATGTTTGATCCCGCTGCGATTATCGGTGTGGAAGGCAAAACGGAAGAAGAAGTCTTGGAGTTATTGATGGAAGCAGACGTTGATGTAAACGATATCGAGGAGGAAGATGGGCAAGTAGTTGTATATGCTGATCCTTCCCATTTCCATGAAGTACAAGAAGCATTCAGTCAAGCCGGTATTACGGACTTTACTGTAGCAGAGTTGTCCATGATAGCGCAGAATGAAATTTCATTAGATGCAGAAGCGCAGGAACAGTTTGAAAAAATGATTGATGCACTCGATGATTTAGAAGATGTACAACAAGTTCACCATAATGTTGAGTTAACATAAAAAACAGCTGTTCCACAAGGAGCAGCTGTTTCTTCATGTATTACTTTACGGTGACCTTCCATCCATCAGTCGGTTCTTCAGTGGAATCTACACAAGTTGGTAAAAAGACGAAAGACCAGGGCGTTGCTGCGAAAGGTGGAATATCGAGGGACAGTGAAAATGTCTCCTCAGCCGCTGTTTCTCCACGTTCATTTACTACACATACTGTAGCTTCACGGATAGATAATAATTCATCGCGATTATTTTGCAAAAATACCGTAGCGACTATTCCTCCATTACGTTTTCTCTTTATCAGTATAGGTGTAGCTGTAAATTCTTCATGTACAGTTCTTTTAGCTTCATATTGATAAATAAAAGCCTGTTTTTGTTGCTCTGATAAAGTAGCTTCCCATGTTTTTTCAAACACAATATGCATAGGATAGACCCCCTTTCTCCTATATCTTTCCCTAGATATTGATATTTAAGTCCTATTATATCACAGAATAATAATAAATATTAATTACGACTTAATTCTCTTGTATAAAATATAAATTTCGTAGTATTCGGAATTGCCGCTGATTATTATACATAAAATGAAGTAATTTATCGAATCATGTATACTAGAATAGAAATATAATAAAGGGAGAGAGTCGTATGATACGTGTATTATTCGTTTGTCTCGGGAATATTTGTCGCTCACCTATGGCAGAAGGTGTATTTCGTAAGATGATTCATGATGAACGATTGGAGAATCACATCGAAGTAGACTCGGCAGGAACAAGCGATTGGCATGTCGGGAAAGCTCCACATGAAGGAACGCTGTCCAAACTGGCGGAATTTCAAATTTCGGCAGATGGGATGGCTGGACGTCAGTTGAACATAAAAGATGCAGGGGAATTTGAATATATTATTGGAATGGATGAAGAAAACGTCCGAAATATTCATAACATATTTGGTGATCATGACTACCAGCGTGTGCTCCGTTTTTTGGATTTGACTAGTCATCAAAAAGACGTTCCAGATCCGTACTTCACGGGTGATTTTCAGGAAACATATGACTTGGTGCTTGAAGGTTGTCAGGCATTATTGGAACTTATAAAAAAAGAGGCATCCATTAAATGAAGATACCTATCCTATATGAAGATAACCATCTCTTAGTCGTGGAAAAGCCGGTCAACGTACCGGTGCAAAAAGATGAGAGCGGAGACTTAGACGTATTGACTATATTAAAGCAAGATATTAAAAGACGTTATCAAAAACCGGGAAATGTATATCTTGGCTTAGTACATCGTCTTGATCGTCCAGTTGGCGGTGTGATGGTATTTGCTAAAACATCCAAAGCAGCATCTCGTCTATCTGATCAGCTTCGTCGTGGCGTCATTGAACGGAAATACTTAGCAGTTCTCCGCGGTGTGCCTCGAAAAAAACAATCTACTCTTCAGCACTATTTATACAAGAATCGTCTGAAAAATCAAGTGTATAGTGTGAAGCCAAATCATCCAGAAGGGAAAGTAGCTAGTTTGGAATATCAGGTACTTGATAAAAAAATTGAACACAGCTTGGTAAGTGTACGTCTACATACAGGACGTTCACATCAAATTCGAGTACAAATGGCCACAGAAGGCCATCCACTCTATGGTGATCAGAAATACGGAAGTTCAATGAATATGCGTGGCGAACAGATTGCGTTGTGGGCGCACAAACTAGAATTCGAACATCCCATAACAAAGGAAATGATGCAATTTACCTCGGAAGCGCCGCGAGTTTATCCTTGGGAATTATATTCTACTCATGATCAAGTTTATAAAACGTATGGTTAGTGAAGAACGGTCCTTTCTTGACTTACGAATTCGGTACAACTACACTAAATGGAAAAACGTCTGTTGGAGGAATATATGAGTAAGCATTCTTTTATCCCGATTATTGTCGGAACTAACATTAACGCCTATAATATGGCGATTTCATTTCATGAAGAATATGGCATTAAACCTGTAATTGTAGGTAGAGAATCATTGCCTTTCACAAGCTATAGTACGATTACAGATATCCAAGAATTACATCCAGGTTTGCATGATCCTAAAGTATTCGTCCAGTTTTTACGTGAAATTGCTAAAAAGTATCGCACGGCTGATCAGAAATTAGTACTTGTCGGAACAGACGATTTATATGTCCGTTTAATTATAGAGCAGCGAGAAGCTTTGCAAGAAGATTTCTTGTTCAATTATATCGATGAAGAAATTATGAATGCCGTCTATATTAAGAAAAATTTCTATGAATTATGCGCGGAGCATGGAATAGATACACCCTCTACATACTTCCATTCATGTGTATCTGATGAACCATTTACAGAGGAAGTCCTGTTCCCGGTCATCATCAAGCCTAGCGATGGTGTTCAATACTATCGCCATCCGTTTGAAGGGTTGCAGAAGATCTATAAAGTCGATACATATGAGGAAATCAATCGTATTATCCAAATGGTAAAAGCCAGTGGATACACAGAAGATCTGATTATCCAAGATTTCATTCCAGGCGATGATACGTATATGTGGGATGCTGTATATTACGCTGATCAGCATGGTAAAGCGCAGTTAATCACATTGGCCCAGGTGGTATTACAAGAACGTGCGATGACGGCGATCGGAAACTATACAGCATTGATTACGCGGTATGATGAAGAAATTATGACGAAATTAGCTAACTTCCTTGAAGCGATTGGCTATGTCGGTTATGGGAATTTCGATTTGAAATACGATGAACGCGATGGCAAATTTAAAGCGTTTGAAGTGAATATCCGTCAAGGGCGTTCAAGTTATTATATTACGCAATGCGGTGAAAATATGGCGAAGTATTTAATCGATGACTTAGTATACGGGAAAGAAAAACCCCTCACATATCTAGATGATCATTTCCTATTCACTGTCGTACCGAAAGCAGTATTAAAAAAGTTTGTCGATAATCCGCCTATGGAAAAAGAGATTCGGTCACTTATCAAAGCAGGAAAGTATGGTAATCCTTTATTCTATAGTAAAGATAAACATATGAAGCGTAAATTGTATTTACTGATGCGCCAAATCAACTATTACAAGAAATATAAAAATGCTGTTGAATAATAAAACATCCCTGCCTACGCGCAGGGATGTTTTACTTCACTTAACTAATTAGCTAAATCGATCAACAAGGTCGTGCATATTCTCCGCTTCTGTATGAAGATCAAGGGAAGCGTGCATAATCGTGCTGATTGCAGCTTTTTGTTCATCGATGGATGCATTGACTTGTTCGGTAGCAGCAGCTGATTCAGTTGCGACAGCTGCAATTTGATCAATTGCTTGAACAACGTGTTGTCGATTTTCATCCATACTATTCATATCATTTTCCATAGTCTTCAACAGCGATGTGATTTTGAGAATGGAATCGGATAGTTGTTCGAAAGCATTTTTAGTTTCCAGAATCGTACCTTCTTGATGACTTGTCAAATCTAATGTGTGTTTCATTTGGTTCTCGGCAGTCGTCGTATCTTTCCGAATATGCACGAGCAGGTCGCGAACTCTCGTAGTTGCCTCGTTTGTGTCTTCAGATAAATGACGTACTTCATTGGCTACTACAGCGAATCCTTTTCCATGTTCTCCTGCGCGAGCGGCTTCAATACTAGCGTTTAATGCTAGTAAGTTCGTTTGCTCTGAGATCGAGGAAATCGTTTGGACAATTGCTTGTATTTCATTCATTCTAGATACAAGTTGTGAGAAGTTACCTTGTAAGTCGTTAATGACGATGTTGAAATTCTGAGAGTTTTCTTCCAAAGTCTCTGCCTTTTGCATACCTGAACTTTGTAGAGTGTTCATGCTATGCATTTCTTTCACAACGTTTTCATATTGCTCTGATGCATTGGAAATCAATGTGGATAATTGACTAACTTTTGTAATCGCGATATCTGCTTCTTCGGATTGCACAACTGATCCTGAAGATACTTCAGAAATAGCGCTATGAATTTCGTCAGCCGATGCAGTCGCTTCTTCCGTGATTGCGCTAAGTGTTTCGGAAGAGGTTCTCATACGGTCTGAAGAAAGTCTTGTATGACCGACCATCTCATTCAGATTATTTTTCATTGTATTAACATTTTCAGCTAAATGACCGAGCTCATCACGCGAACGGATCGGAATGTCTTCTCCGGATAATTTACCTTGCGCAATTTCAGCCGTAATGTGGCGGATATTCTTAATATAGGATGTTAGACGTCCTGAGAAAATTGAGAATAAAGTAACACCCACCACGACAGAAATAATAACTGATAGTAAGGTATACCATAAAACATTTTTCGCTCCAGCATTAAAGTCTACTAGGTAGGTTCCTGCCACTATAATCCATCCCCAATTTGGATCTTGTAGGCTGTACGTGATTTTTGGCGCTTCAACATTCAGGTTACTTGGCAACGGCCAGTCATACTGTACATAACCACCTCCGCTTTTAGCTTCTGAGATTACCTCTCGAATAAAGTAACGACCATCTTTTGTTTTGGCTTCATAGAGACTTTCTCCTTCTTTCTGTGGATGTACGAGCAAAGTGCCTTCCTCATCCACTACGTAAAAGTAGAAGTTCTCCCCGTATTTCGCTGGGTTTTCTAAAGATCGAGTACCGTCAGTGGCCATAGGTCCCATGATTTTGTCTTTAGCTCGTTTTTGGGCGTCCTCTAAACTTATTGTACCGTTCTCTACTTGAACATTGAGCTCGTCGATCAAGTCTAGGATCGCATACGTCCCGTTTTGTAATCCCATTTCTCCAACAGATTCAAGTTCTTGCTTTGCTACGAAGTAATTGACAATACCAACAGCTAATAATGGAATTAAAATAACTAGTGCTGCAAGCGCTATCAACTTGTTACGTACTGAACCTTTCAATATGTAATGCCCCCTTTTGCATGTTTGCTATATGAAACCTTTCTCCCCTTTTTATAGTATAGGCTATTCTAATTAATAACGGAATAGCTTGTCTCAATTAATAGTAATTTATTACTTAATTTCCAAACTCCGTTGGTAAATGACAGGTAACTACTCTTCGATTCTTGACTTGAAAAATACAGTAGGCTACACTTAATAGAGCTGTGGCTGTGCGGTTCTTTAAGATTTTCAAACGATTAAAACGGAAATTGTACGGAGTCATAGTAATGTAAGGAGTGTTCGAGCAGTGCCGATTTTAGATAAAAGCAATGCGGAAGATGTAAAAAGGTATGAAACGTTTATGAGAAATTCTCCATTTCGTTCAATTACACAAGATCCCAATTGGGCAAATGTGAAAGACGACTGGGGTAATGAGCAAGTATATGTAGAACGGGACGGAGAAATTGTAGCCGCTATGTCCTTATTGATACGGAAAGTGCCAGGCGGATTTTCCTTACTATATGCACCACGTGGACCTATTTGCGATTTACATAATCAGAAGTTGGTTGCAGAATTGATTCAAGAGGCAGAGGTGCTTGTAAAAAAACATAAAGCCTTTGCATTAAAAATGGACCCAGAACAACTTTATACAGATGAATTGGACAAGCTATGCCGTGATGCGGGTTACATAGTACGCAACGAAGGCGCGGGTAAAGAAGATTTAATACAGCCCCGTTATAATATGATTGTTAAATTGACTGACGAAGATGAAGATTCTTTAATGCTTAAGTTCCGTAGCAGAACGAGAAGTAAAATCCGAAGCTCTGCACGTAAAGGTGTGGAGATTTCCTATTCACGCAGTGATGAATATTTAAAGAAGTTCTTTGAAATTCATGAAGAAATGTCTGTTCGTAATCAGATCTCCATTCGATCATATGATTATTTCGTCAAAATGCGAGAAGCATTCGATGATTTACGCATTTATATAGCAAAGCACGAAGACGACTATTTAGCTGGTGCTATAACTATTAATTATAATGGGAAGTTGTATTACTTATATGCGGGCAGTTCCAACACGAAGCGCAATCTAAATCCAAGTTATCTTATGAACTATGAAATGATGAAGTGGGGATTGGAAATCGGAGCGGAACAGTATGATCTTGGTGGGGTATTTGTACTCGACAGTGAGCAGGATGGCTTATATAATTTTAAAAACAGTTTTTGTCAGGTGGACGGAGTGACAGAATTTATCGGTGAAATCGATAAAGTATACAAACCGTTCATTTATAACCTATTTGTAAAAGTAGTGCCTAAAATTCAGAAGTTGAAAAAGAAGCTTCAAAAAAAATAACCGGTTGAAATCCTCAACTATAGAAAAGAGTGAACCGAATGAATTTTTTAGATGAGCTGAATGAATCTTTACGCACAAAATGGAAATTTAAACAACCTATGCCGATTCAGTCTCAAATGATACCCGAGATGTTGTCTGGTAAAGATATAGTAGCGGAATCACCAACAGGGACAGGTAAAACACTTGCCTATACATTACCTGTGATTCAAATGGTTGATGGGAATCTACCGAAGACACAAGCGTTAATCATCACACCATCACAAGAGCTGTCCATGCAGATCGTCAATGTGATACGCGAGTTGGTGGAAGGTACTCCAGTTACCGTAACACAGCTGATTGGTGGTGCAAACATGCAACGTCAAGTCGAAAGGCTGAAGAAAAAACCGACAATTGTAGTCGGTACACCAGGCAGATTAAATGAACTAGTAAGAGAAAGAAAGCTGAAAATGTATGATATAAAATACTTGGTTATTGATGAAGGAGATCAACTTTTGTCGCGCGAATATCGAGTACTGGTGAAAAGCTTGATTGAAGCAGCGAATCCTGAACGTCAGTTGGCCGTTGTGTCCGCTACAATTACAGATGAAATCGAACTGGTTGCTAAGCAAATGATGAAGGATCCAATTCGTTTACAAGTCAATGCGGATGAGATTCCAAATAGTGGTCAAGTAATTCATTCCTATGTAAAAGTGGATGAACGCAAAAAGACCGATGTACTTCGAGGAATCTCTGCAATATCAGGCGTGCGCGCATTAACATTCATGAATAATGTAGATCAATTGCGCATGAAAGAGCTAAAACTACTTTACAATGATGCACCAATTGCAGTCCTTTACTCTGATATGAAGAAACTAGATCGCCAGAAAACGTTAGAAGACTTCAGAAAAGGTACTATTCGCATACTGATTGCAACAGACTTAGCAGCGCGAGGATTGGACATCGAAGGGTTGACACACGTCATCCATGTCGACGTACCGCACACGGCCGAGCAATACGTGCACAGATCAGGAAGAACGGGCCGTGCAGGAGCAGACGGAGAAGTCCTAACACTCCTATCTTACTCGGAAGAACGCGACTACCGTAAAGTTTCCAAAGGCATCAAAACCGTTCAAAAAGTTTGGTACAACGGACAACTGATCGAAGGAAACTCCAAGACAGTGGAAGAAATGAAAAAAGCGGCACCAAAGAAATCAAAGCCGAAAGTTAAGAAAAAGAAATAATAAAACGAAACATCCAAACGATGATATGCAAAGACTGAAGACTGCCCGGGTATGAGGAGGCTTTTCTTCAGTCTTTTCTTTTTACTACTACATCTATTAACCAAAACTTTGTAACATAAAAATGAGTGTGCACGGAACCGTCCGCACACACTCATTTCCACCATCAATCAAGTTGAGTCAAAATTATAGGCTGATCTTTCGTCACGACAATCGTATGCTCGATTTGGGCAACTAATGACTTATCAGGCGTAACAAATGTCCAACCGTCATCCAATTCAATCACATGCTCAGCCGCCTGCGAAACGAATGGCTCCACTGCCAGAACCATACCATCCTTCAATAATGTTTTATCCCAAGGATCATAATAATTCAGAACATGCTGTGGCTCTTCGTGAAGAGACGTACCAATTCCGTGACCGGTTAAATTTTTAATCACATGTAAGCCATGATCTTTCGCCTCGCGCTCCACAGCTTTACCGATTTGATTCAAACTAGAACCTGCTTTTACTTTCAATAACGCGCGGTCCAAAGCTGATTTTGCTACATCGCATAACTTCTGTTTTTGCTCGTCAGGTGTACCTGCCACGAATGAAATACCCGTATCTGCAAAATAGCCGCCAGCTGATCCGGAAACATCTATATTCACAAGATCACCGTCTTGGATCTCGTAGCTTCCTGGAATGCCATGCGCTACTTGATGGTTGACGCTGATACATGTATAGCCAGGGAAGTCATACTGGTCGATAGGAGCAGAAACCGCACCTTTTTCAGCGAACAGACGACCTGCCATATCATCAAGTTCTTTCGTTGTGATGCCAGGTACCGTAGCTTCTTTCAACGTTTCACGGATTTCTGCAACAATTTTACCTATTGCCCGTAACCCCTCTAATTCTTCGTCATTTTTTACAATCATGTTCACAAGTCCCTTCTTCCGTACAATTTATTCAATTCTACTATATCATACTTTATTATTGTTTTTTTAATGATTAGCTTGTTCATTCCATTCCTTACTTCAGGACTTTTACACCTTGATAGACATTCCAAATCAAGACGATTACAAACAATAAACTATATAAAGTGATGAATAACACAGGAATGAATCCCCAGAACATCATATTGCTGTTTGCATTTGTCAAGCTATCGGAATTAAAGGAAAAGATCGAAAAGGACATAATAATGAATCCAGCAATTAGTAATACCATAGGGATGATATGTGAAACGAGTGCCTTTTTTGCATGACGACGAACTTCGAATTCATCCGCAACGAAATAAATGATGATTGGCAGTAGAAGGGGGGCGAAAAAGACACTAAAATAACTAAGTGATGACAATAACTTTGAATTTGACATAGCGTAACCTCCACTCTTTAGCATGATAGTCCACACTCTAACCTATACCCTAGTTTACGGTATAATCACGAAAAAAACACGGCTGCCTAATTGGCACCGTGTTATAATTGTTTGGGCTTTGAAAAACGCTGACCCATAAATAGTATAAAACCAATTACCGCGGAAAGAAATAAAGCGGCTGTTGAAACAAATAGTTCATCGGTTCCATTTTTTATTGCAATACCGATGAAAGACCAAATGATAATTAAATTAAACATAGAGTCATGGTAGTGATACATAAAATGTAGGGCAATCGCTGTAGTTAGAGTCAAGAACAATACTGTCCATAGTGGATCACTCAACCCCCATCCTGTCCAATCGTGGAATTTGAAAGCATAGTTAGAATTCGCGATAACAGCGATGAAGATCCATGCCATGTAAGCCGAGATCGGAAGTCGTTCGCGATTCGTTCCCTCTATTTTTGCATAACTGAAATACAACACGAGTAAACAAATTAATAAAGCAATTACGCTGACGATGGCCCAATAATAATAACTATAATGCCATAATAATAGCCATGCGATATTTAAAAAACAGCTGACCGAGAACGAGATTGCACGTAAATTGGCGACAGATGATGAAAGTCTAGCTACTGTTTTGGAAAACATGTATAGCCAACAGACAAGTAACAAATCTAGCACTATCCAAATTGAAAAAACGTACTCTGCAGGCATGAATAGAACCGGTACCCGATTAGCAATTTCCCAAGTAGTCAGTCCGTTAAGTGGGATTAAATTTGCAGCGATATGAGTTCCAATCATGATGAGTAGCGAGAGTACCATCAAAATAATTCTTAGCATGATAAAATCCTCCTGAACAATAGTATACAGAGATTACGGATCGATGGAGTCGGAAAGTATGAATATTCCTTTACAAATGAGAAAATGTGGCATTCTATTGTCTTGTACATGTAAAAAATCTATAATAAGAACTAATGAATTCAGATAACTAGAACTGATTCTTCATTTCATTCGCACCGATTGGATAAAGTAGAAGATAAGAACAGAATGCTTCGAAAAGGATGAGGACAATGATTTTACTCGAAGGGGAGCAATGCTACCTACGAATACTCACGGAAGATGACGCGTACCAATTCACCCAGCTACTTATTGCCAATAAGGAATACTGGACAGAATTTGAACCAAGACATGATAATACGTACTACACAGTAGCAATGCAGCGAGATAAAATTCGGGAATCCCTTTATCAAATGCGTGACCGACGAGAGTACAACTTCGGAATTTTTGATTCGGAAACAAGTATGATTATTGGCCAAATTTCATTGTATAGTATTAAACGGTTACCGTTTTCCAGTGGTTTTGTGGGGTATTCCATTGATCAGCGGCAAACTGGAAGAGGTATTGGTACTGAAGCAGTCTCGCTCATTAATCAATTTGCGTTTGAAAAAGTGAATCTGCATAGGGTGGAAGCATATGTATCACCTCGTAATGTAGGTTCAGTGAAAGTATTGGAAAAAGCACAATTCCAGCGTGAGGGATTATTGCGTCAATTGCTGTTCATTAATGGTGTGTGGGAAGATCATTATATGTATGCCATTGTGGAAGGGGATTATTGAAAGGGTAAGACCCTTTTGGAAAAGTGGATGATTATATGGAAAAGCCGGCTCTTCGAATAGAAGATGCTGGTTTTTCTTGATTTTTGAGGTTTGATGGCGGTGTGGACGTGTTACGCTCAACGTTTGGTGTAAGCGCTCTTAGTTCATGACTATCCGCTCTATCAAACGGGTACCTGCTCTATCTAACCAGTCAACTGCTCTATGTCACCTGGAAACCGCTCATACCCTCGCCACGAGCGCTCACAGTCGACCCGGAACCACTCTAAAGCTCCTAAAGTCCACTTCTCCATCAACAAACAAAACCGGCCCTTCGTGTAGAAGAGACCGGTTTTTCTAAAAGCTATTTTACTGAGACAATTCTTGTGCTTTGTAACCATCTTCAATAACGTCCAGCTTGCCGTTAGCAGGGTCGATTACAAGACCGTGAACATTTACGTCGGTTGGGATGAGAGGGTGGTTGCGGATCGCGTCCACACTCTTTTTCACGCTCTCTGTCACATCGCTGAAACCGTGCAACCATTTTTCCATCTCGATACCGGAATACTTCAATGTTTTGAACATGTTCGGATCAACACCGCGGTCAATCATGTTTCCTATAATGTGATCCGTGTTGATAGAGCTCATGCCGCAATCATGATGACCGATCACGTATATTTCATCTGCTTGTAATTCATAAACGGCAACTAATATACTTCGCATCAAACCGCCGAAAGGTGATGTAATAATCGCGCCAGCACTTTTAATGATTTTAGCGTCGCCATTCTTCAAGTTCATTGCTTTAGGGAGAAGCTCGATTAATCTGGTATCCATACATGTAAGGATGACAATGCGTTTATTAGGAAATTTCGTAGTGGAAAATTCCTCATACTTTTTTTCCTCAACGAAGCCTTTGTTATAAATCATGATTTCGGATAATGATGTCATTGCTTTAATCTCCTCCGTACTGTTTATAGTATGTAAAAGAAAAGAGTCGCCATTTTAGGCAACTCTAATCATGAAATCCACTTCCATTAAAACTGGAATTGAAAAATTAGTTTCTGCCTTCTGGTTTCGGATCAATAGTAATGGAGTCGTTTGAATCCATTGATCCAGATAAGAAGTGCATCGTAAACAAGGATGCAAGTCCAAGAACAACCATGTAACCGATAACTGTTGTATACATTAAAGCCATTTGAAAGCCCCTCTTTCTGAAATGTATTATGTTCTCTTATCTATTATACATGATTTTCAAGAAAATATTAAGAGCTTCTGTAAACTTCGGATGAAAAGTGACGGATTTTAGAATGCCCAATTACCGTTACGGAAAATAGGCTCTACTGTTCCGTCTTCTAGTATTCCATCAATATCCATCTTTTCAGATCCAATCATGAAGTCGACATGTGTTAAGCTTTGATTCAATCCATTAGCCTGTAGTTGTTCGGATTCCATTTCTTTCCCGCCGTCTAAGCAAAATGCGTAGGCACTTCCAATGGCCAAATGATTCGAAGCGTTTTCATCAAATAATGTATTATAGAATAACACATTCGAATTAGAAATAGGTGAGTCATGCGGAACTAGTGCTACTTCGCCAAGGAAATGTGAGCCTTCATCAGTATCGACAAGTTGTTTCAGAATTTCCTCGCCTTGAGTAGCTGTAACGTTTGTGATTTTGCCATCTTTAAATTGAAGCGTGAAGTCCTCGATAATTGTTCCTGCATAGCTAAGTGGTTTAGTGCTAGTAACAGAACCATTCACTCCAGTTTTCAACGGTGCCGTAAAGACTTCCTCAGTTGGCATATTGGCCATGAACTCATGCCCTGCCTGATTGACACTACCGGCCCCACACCATAAGTGCTTTTCCGGTAATTCTATTGTTAAGTCGGTGCCTGGAGCTGTATAATGAAGTTTACGGTAATGTTTACCATTCAAATATTCTACTTTTTCATGCAAGTTTTCATTGTGCTTTTTCCATGCCTGCACTGGATCTGGCTGATCAGCCCTTACAGCACGTAAAATAGAATCCCATAGAGCGGGTACTTGTTCTTCCGTAGGTAGTTCAGGGAAAATTTTAGCTGCCCATGCTGTCGAAGGTGCAGCAATTACTGTCCAACTGAATTTATCTGCCTGCATAGCTTGGCGGAACTTGCTAAGCGCAGTGCTGGAGGCTTTCTGATTATCGCGAATTCTACTGGATTCGATACCATTTAATAAGTCAGGGTCTTGCGATACGATTGACATGAAAGCAGCGCCTTTTTCAGCTAGCTGTTCACGCTCCATCTGTTTCCACGTAGGGAACTCAGAAAACGAATCCGCTGGTGCTTTTTCATAACGTAGACGTGTGACGACATCATCGATCCAGTCTACGAAGACTTGTCGTGCTCCTGCATCATAAGCTTTTTCAACGATCAATCGAACAAATGAAGTATTTTCAGTAGAAGCGCTGATGAATAGATATTGGTCTTGTTGAATATTTACACCCACCTTTACAGCTAAGTCGGCATAATTGGAAAGTTGATTTTGAAATTGATTCATCATGACATCTCCTTTTTACGTAATGTGACAATTCTAACAAGTGAAGTTCACAGTTCGCAACGATAATGCAATCGGGATAGGATGAAATACTCTTAACTCCCTAAGAATAGTCGACAGTTTTCCCTAAACAACATCAGAAATCAACCGAAATAATAAGAAGAATGTAGTATTTGGAGGCTTTATACATGGATTTATCCACAATTGTAGGTTTAGTATTAGGATTTGCAGCTCTCCTCGTCGGGATGACGCTTAAAGGGGTAACGCCCGATGCATTACTTAACCCGGCGGCTATTCTAATCATCATAGCAGGAACGATTGCCGCTGTTGTCATCGCATTCCCGATGAATGAATTAAAAAAGGTACCTAAATTATTTAAAATTATTTTTACTCAGCAAAAGCTTGCATCGGATGCAGAATTAATCCGTCTATTTTCTTCTTGGGCTGATATTGCTCGTCGAGAAGGGTTACTTGCCTTGGAAGCAAAAACAGATGAAATTGATGATCCGTTTTTGAAAAATGGTTTGGGTTTGGCGATTGACGGTCAGAATGCCGATTATATTCGTGATGTATTAAGTGAAGAGGTGGAGGCGATGCAGGAGCGGCATTCAGTAGGTGCACTGATCTTCTCGCAAGCCGGTACATATGCTCCTACTTTGGGGGTTCTCGGTGCTGTTGTAGGACTGATTGCCGCACTAAAAGACATGAATAATATCGATGCGTTAGGTCACGCAATTTCTGCTGCATTTATTGCGACATTGCTTGGGATTTTTACGGGATACGTCTTATGGCATCCGTTCTCCAATAAACTTGTACGAAAATCAAAAGAAGAAGTCCGTCAGAGGACAATGGTGATTGAAGGAATTCTTTCCGTATTGGAAGGGGAAGCACCGCGTGTCATCGAACAAAAATTGGCATCTTATCTTTCTGTAGAAGACCGGAAGAAGCTAGCTATTGATGGTAGCGAAGGAGCTGGTAAAGTTGGCGAAGAAGCGTAAGAAAAAGAAGCACGAAATTGAACATATTAATGAGTCCTGGCTATTACCTTACGCCGATCTTTTGACATTATTACTAGCATTATTCATCGTATTATTTGCTACGAGTTCAGTAGATGAGGGACGATTTGCAGAAGTCTCTAAAGTATTCAGCGAAATATTTGAAAGTGGTAGCGGAATCATGAGTGAGAGCGCGCCAACCACTACCCCTGTTCCACACGACTCAGTAGGGGAGCTTGATGAGAACTCCTCATATATGGAAGATCAGCAATCCTTGGGAGAAACGCAAGATGATTTGGACGAGTATATTGCTGTGAATGAATTAGAGACCCAGTTTGAGACTGAAATGACAAGTGAAGGCTTATTGCTCACAATTCGTGACAGTGTGCTGTTTAAATCAGGAGAAGCAAAAATTACTCCAGAGTATAAAAGACTGGCAAATGATATCTCTCGGTTGCTAACACTGGATAGGCCTCGCCAGGTGGTCATCACAGGTCATACAGACAACATTCCTATCAACAATGCAGAGTATTCATCCAACTGGGAGTTAAGCGTTATGCGTGCTGTAGAGTTTCTTAAAATCATTGTGGCAGACAATGAAGTCGACCCGAATCTTTTCAGTGCGAAAGGATACGGAGAGTATAAGCCAATTGTTCCGAACAATACGATAGAAAATCGCAGTAAAAACCGAAGAGTGGAAGTACTCATTCAGCCACTGGTCTTAAAAGATGGCACACCCGTCACACCGCAATAAAAAAGCGACTCCAAGTGGAGTCGCTTTTTTATTTGCGCAAAGAACCGAGTTCGGCCGCAATTGCTTGCATTTCATTCGGTGTGATGTTGTCGCGTTTCATGACCGTCTTGTACATATAGTACAAATCTTCATACTGCTCTGTACTGAAGTTTTCGGGCTTCATCGCATCCACATTTACCATGCGTAGTTTTTCTTTAATCTGTTCGATCATGTATGAGACATTCTCAGGTGATTTTGAAGACAAATCCATATTCTTACCGCCTTTCCTCTAATGAAAACAATCATTTCATGAAAGCGGTAAGCTGTCAACCGCACTGAGAAGTGTTACTTACGGGCTGCTTCACGTTCTTCGTCAATTTTCTTCTTGAAACGTCGTGTCTCCATAATGACAACACCAGACAAACCGAGCAATCCAATTAAGTTTGGAATCGCCATTAAGCCATTTAATACATCTGCTAAAATCCATACAAGGTCAAGTGATGCAGTCGCTCCTACAAATATGAATGCTACGAATATTATTCGATAAGCAAGGACTGCAGCGCGATTAGGGATGAGATATTGGAAGCACTTCTCTCCATAATAACTCCAACCTAAAATGGTAGATGTAGCAAAGAACACAAGTCCTATTGATACTAAGATCGGCCCGATACCACCAAGGAATGAGCCAAACGCTTCTGCTGTCAAAGAACCAGCATCAATTGATTTATCTTGCCATTTATTACTCATAACAATTGTGACACCTGTAATTGAACAAATGACTAATGTATCGAATAATACTTGTGTCATTGAAACAAGAGCCTGACGTCCAGGCATATCTGTACGTGCAGCAGCAGCTGCGATTGGCGCTGAACCGAGACCTGCTTCATTAGAGAAGAGTCCTCGCGCGACACCGAATCGGATTACGGTACCGATTGCACCACCGGCAATTGCTTGGCCTGTGAATGCGTCTGTGAAAATCAGACCGAATGCTGCTGGAACTTGTTCAATGTTCAATACCATAACAATCGCACCAGCAAAGAAATAGAATAGTGCCATGATCGGTACGAAAAATGCCGTCACACGACCGATTGATTTGATACCTCCAAGAATAACAAGTGCACCGAATAGTACCAATGCAATTCCTGTAATATAGTGTGGCACATCAAAAGTGCTTTTCATTACGTCTGCTACTGCTTTAGATTGTGTTCCGTTCCCAATTCCGAACGCGGCCAATGCACCGAATATCGCAAATAGTACGCCGAGCCATTTTTGCTTTAGACCATGTTCCAGATAGTACATCGGTCCACCAGCCATCAAGCCATTGGAATCTTTGACGCGGTACTTAACAGCCAAGATTGCCTCACTGTACTTTGTTGCCATACCGAAGAACCCTGCAAGCCACATCCAGAAAATCGCCCCTGGTCCACCTGCTACAACAGCAGATGCAACGCCGACGATATTACCGACACCGACTGTGGCGGCCATCGCAGTCATTAGAGCCTGGAACTGTGAAATGTCACCATCTGCTTTTTTATCATGCTTCCGTGAAAAAACTTGCTTCAGTGAATAAGGCAGTAATCTTAATTGAATAAATGTTAAACGTAGTGTTAAATAAATTCCGGTACCAATTAATAAAATGAGCAGTGGCGGTCCCCATATTAAATCGGACGCAGTAGTCAAGAAATTCTCGATCTTTTCCATTTCATCCCCCCAATTTCTCTCTGATGTTAGTATCCGTTCCCAAGATTGCGAGAACCAACCCCTTTCAGTAGATTCTGTTATTTACATGTTATTGTTAATAATCTAAAAAATAGAACGTTTCGTCAAGCTTTTTTTGAATAAAGTGTAACAAAGATTGTTTGGCAAGTTGCAATATGGGTATAATGAAGTGAGAAGTAAACGTGAATAAGGAGGCGAAAAATGTATGGGTTCGAGTAAATTTGGAAGATATGTTTTAGGCGGAGCATTACTTGGAGCTGCAGTGAGCATGCTGGACCGTGCAACACGGCAGCACACATTGACTACAGCCAGAACATCGTATGAAAAAGTATTATATTACAAAGAAAATCCAGATATTGTAAAAAGTGAGTTCCAACAGAAAAAAGAAAAAATGCAAACTCTTGTTGATCAAGTGAAAGGTGATGTAAATTACATCAAATCACAGGTCGATGAAATCAAGACGCTGACTCCGCAAGTGAAAGAAATGCTTGCGGATACAAAGGAAGCAATTACTGATTCTAAATCAGAGTACGAGCAAATCATCGTGGATAATTCTACAGCTGCATCTTCTGTTTCAACAGAAGGGGATGCTTCATTGCCTCCGATGATCCAAAAAAAAAACGTGATACCACTAGAGAAAAAATAACAATAGAATCAGTAAATGAAAGGGGGACACATCAGTTGGATAGACAAAAAAGTGCCCCTTCTTCAAATGCTGAAAACGGAGACGAGTCTCAAACTGAAAAAGTGAAAGAATTCATCAAAGATATAAAAGACGGGGAAGAAGAGGATTTCGATCCGACAACTACGAGCGGATTTTTCAAACAATTGATTATCCGAATGAAAGAATTGGATATTTCAGCGGCTGGTTCGCAGTTAGCTTTCTTTTTCCTATTGTCTTTATTCCCTCTATTAATCTTTCTTTTTACACTACTGCCGTACTTACAGTTAGACCAAAGCCAAATCTTCTTATTTATTCGAGAGTATGCGCCAGAAGGGACAGCTTCACTAATTGAAGGAACACTTTCTGAAGTACTGGATAACAAAAGTGGAGGATTACTATCAATCGGAATTTTGGCTACAATCTGGTCTGCGTCTAAAGGCATGGGTGCAGTAACAAAAGGATTAAATGAAGCATATGAAGTTGAAGAAGATAGAAACTTTTTCGTTTCAAAAGGATTGTCGATTGTGTTTACGATTATGTTAGTCATGACTGTAATCGTCGCGTTAGTGTTACCGATATTCGGTCAACCAATCGGGCATTTGATCTTCACATTCTTAGGATTGGAAGAGACGTTCCTGACTGTATGGAATTTGGTACGATTCCTCATTCCACCATTGCTAATTTTTGCGGTATTCTCATTACTGTATTGGCTAGTACCAAGTGTAAAGTTGCATTTTAAAGGAATACTTCCTGGAGCTATTTTTGCGACAATAGGATGGATCGTTACATCACTAGGCTTCTCGTTCTATATTAGTAATTTTGGAAGCTACACTAATACGTATGGTAGTATCGCTGGGATTATCGTATTAATCATGTGGTTATACTTATCAGCTATCATTTTATTGCTGGGAGGTACAATCAATTCAGTCGTGAAAAATCGTCAAGAGTATAAACAACAAACCAGATAAATAAAAAGTGAAGAAAGGGACTTCCTTTCTTCACTTTTTATTTTACTCTATTTTATTAAGCATCCGTAATCCATTTAAGATAACCAAGATTGTACTTCCTTCGTGTCCAATGACACCAAGAGGCAGATCCACTACCTGCATGAAGTTAGCGATGATGAGGATTGAAATGACAGCTATCGAGAAGAAGACATTCTGTTTAACGATTCGTTGCATTTTTCTCGAAAGCTTTATGGCATATGATAGGCGATTCAAGTCGTTTTGCATGAGAACAACATCGGCTGTCTCCAATGCTACATCTGTTCCTTCACCCATCGCAATGCCCGAAGTAGCGGTAGCCAGTGCAGGAGCGTCATTGATGCCGTCTCCTACCATACCTACTGTACCGTATTCTTTCAATAAATACTTAAGCTGAACGACTTTCTCTTCGGGTAGACATTCTGCTACGTACGTATCGACACCTACTTCATCCGCAATTGCATGGGCGGTCTTTTCATTATCGCCAGTTAACATAACTGTACGAAGTCCTAGAGATTGCAGGGATTTAATCGCAGAAATGGCTTCTTTTCGTAATGTATCTTGTAAAGCAGCTAACGCTACAATTCCTTGTTCGTCTCTCATGAAAATGACAGTTTTACCTTCATTCGCAAGCGATACCGCCACATTGTCTTGAAACTCTTCCACTAACTCTACTCCAACAAATTTTGGATTACCGATTAGAATATCGCCATGATCGGTCTCGGCTTTAATACCAAATCCGGGAATGTCTTCAATATGGAGGTTGCGTTCAGGTTCTACACCATGCTCTGTCGCGTAATTGATAATGGCTTTTGCCAACGGGTGATTAGAGAGTGACTCCGCGCCTGCAAATAAAGCAAGCGTCTCTTTCATATCAGCACCTTCTCGAACGATAAAATCCATCACAATCGGTTTTCCATTCGTCAAGGTACCTGTTTTATCAAAAGCGAATGCTTGCAATGTACTTAAGTGTTCTAAATGAACGCCGCCTTTAAATAACACACCTTTTCTAGCGCCATTGGAAACAGCCGCTAGCGTAGCAGGCATAATGGAAGCCATCAACGCACAAGGGGAAGCGACGACTAGCAAAACAATTGCACGGTAGAACGTTGTAGTCCAGTCCCAGTTAAACAAGAAGTGGGGTAAGAGCATCATAATCACAACAGCCGCCAGCACAATCTTTACATAAGACCCTTCAAAACGTTCGATAAATTGTTGGGAAGGAGACTTTTCGCTTTGCGCGTTTTGTACCATAGTGATAATCTTTTGAAATAACGTTTCGGAACTAGGTTTCGTCATGGTCATGCGAATTGCACCGCTGATATTCACGGTTCCTGCAAATAACTCATCGTTTTCCTGCTTTGTCACCGGGATAGATTCCCCGTTGATAGCTGACATATCAATCGAAGTGATACCGCTTAATACTTTGCCATCGACCGGAATGCGTTCACCTGGTTTAACGAGCAAAACAGAGCCAATCGATAAAGAGTCAGTAGATACTTTTTTCTCACTGCCGTCTTCAAGGATCAACCACGCTTCCTCAGGCTGCAATTCCATCAACGAAGATATTTCATTATGGCTTTTATTGAGAGTATAAGTTTCGAGTGCCCCGCTAATTGCAAAGATAAAAATCAGAATTGCACCTTCAGCCCAGTATCCGATAATTCCTGAACCAATGGCTGCAAAAATCATCAGCATCTCAACGTTCAGTTCCTTATTTTTTATTGTTTCTTCAATACCTTCCTTGGCTTTGGCGTAACCACCAATCAGAAACGCTATGATATACAGCGAGACAGAAAAGGATTCTACGCCATTTTTCCCCAAAGCCCATGCGGTAAGAATGATAATCCCAGATAATATAGCTGCGATTAATTCTAGACGTGCAGACCAGTCAATCGTCTGTTCAGGTTGTTCTTTTGCAAGTGTTGTCATGTATTCTCCTCCTAATTGATAATGAATTTCAATTTCATAGCTCATATTAAAGCAGTAAAGTCGATTCTACAGTAGTAGAATCGACTTTTTGGGCATCTAAATAGAATAAATATGAAGTTGTAATAGTTATTATCTACAGTATATCATTTCTGAATAAGAAGTGTTACTTATTTGGCTAATTCAAGCAAAAATATTGGATGGAGTTGATAAATGAAGGGAAGTAGACCGGGAGTGTACGAAGGAATTGAAGCAAAACAATTAGTGTAGACTTCTAACTAAGTTAAGTTCAAGCAACAATTAAATTTGTGTTCGAAATCAGGCGCGATAAAAGATCTTGAAGTACACTCTCCAACTTAAGAACGTGTCAAAAGTGAACGCGGGCCCTCCCGAACGCGTCCGCCTGGAACGCAGCGCAACAGTGCATCCTCTCTCCGACAACTATTCAGGCAAATCAATTCATTCAAAAAAGCAGCGAATGAGAATTCTCGTTCGCTGCTTGCTTATTAGTTGAATACTTTTTCTTTAAACTGAGAGAGCTTCTCGAGTGATGACTTGTCGATATCAGCATGCAGGCTGTTACCATGTGAGTCCATCGTTACGACTGCAGTGAAGTCCTCTACGCGTAAATGCCATAACGCTTCAGGAATACCGAACTCCAGCAAATCGACGCCTTCTACCTCTTTAATACAGTCAGCATAATACTGTGCCGCACCGCCGATACCGTTCAAGTATACACCGCCGTGCTCTTTAAGAGCTGCAAGTGTTTTAGGTCCCATGCCGCCTTTGCCGATCACTGCGCGGATACCGAACTTCTTCATGATATCGCCTTGGTACGGTTCTTCACGCATAGAAGTTGTTGGGCCGGCTGCTTTGATCTCATACTTGCCTTCATCGTTCTTTAAAACAACGGGTCCACAGTGATAGATGACTTGTCCATTCAAATCAACTGGCGCGTCGTTGTCCATTAAGTGCTTATGGATCGCATCGCGGCCTGTGTACATCCGGCCTGAAATTTTTACAACGTCGCCAACATGAAGATCACGTACGTCTTCTTCTGAAATAGGTGCTTGCAAGTGTACAATACGTGCAGTGGATTTTGCTTCTTCAGCTGGTTGTTCGAATGCAATTTTCTCGCCTTCATTATAGTGCCAGGCCATGATTTCGCCAGTTTCTGCATTAATATTCACTGCCATACGACGATATGCCCAGCAGTTATATGCTACAGATACATAGAAGCTCGCAGGAAGACGGTGCATGACACCGATTTTACATCCTAGTAATGTTGCTTCTCCGCCGAAGCCCATTGTCCCAATTCCAAGGAGATTGGCTTTTTCTAAGACGTAGTCTTCCAATTGTGCAAGTTCAGGAACTGGATTAACGTCTGTTACATCGCGGAATAGTTGTTCTTTCGCCAGATCATATCCAGATGAACGATCGCCACCGATTCCAACACCGATAAACCCAGCTGAACAACCTTGTCCTTGTGCCTGGTAAACCGAGTGAAGGATACATTTACGAATACCGTCCAAGTCGCGTCCTGCACGGCCTAGACCTTCTAATTCAGTAGGGAGGCTGTATTGGATGTTTTTGTTTTCACATCCGCCGCCCTTTAATATTAACTTTGCTTCTATATAGTCTTCTTCCCATTGTTCAAACTTTACAACGGGCAGCCCGATACCTAAGTTATTGCCACTATTATCGCCAGTCAATGAATCTACAGCATTCGGACGCAACTTTCCTTTTTCCGTAGCTAGCTCCAAAGCGCGTACAATTGCAGCTTTAATTTCCAATTGGTTTACCCCGATTGGTGTTTTAATCTTAAATGTAGGAAGGCCAGTATCCTGACAAATTGGAGATAGTTTATCATCTGCCATATTGATATTATTTGCAATCGTATCCAAACTCATTGCAGCGCTTGTTCCTTTGTTCTCTTTTTCCTTTGCGGAAAGAATTGCGCGTCGGACATCTTTTGGCAAATTTGTAGACGTTTCGCAAACTAATTCATATATACTCTTTTCAATTGTCTCTATGTACATCTCAAAATCCCCCGTTAGTATACGTTATTTTTTCGAATTATCCATCTGTTCTTCTAATTCATCGAGTAACATGATCAGGCGATCTATGTCCTGCAGGTCTGTGTGTTCAGGTTCAATTGCTTCTAATGTTTCAATGAATTGATTGAATCGATTTTTCAGTTCGACGACTTGTTCATTATTTTGTGATTTGTCCATACGCACACCTCTTTCTATCATTGATATCGTATACGAAAACACCATGTTTTTCAATCTGATTTTGTTATACGAGTCGTAAACTATAAAAAAAGAAAATAATAATATTTTTCATTAAAACACTTTACAATTAACTGAATAGTTGTTATAGTAAGTTTAATCAAAAGAAAAGGAGGTCGTAGTTATAGAGACGAATCGAATCCTAGACACATAACAACGAAGGAGGGGATCCGTAACAATCCAACATTGGTGATCACGTTGGATAACTACGAATGTGAACATGCAAACTGAAGATGTAGAAAATAATTAGAGACCTTATCTGTTGGTTGTGTACATACAGATAAGGTCTCTTATTTATTGTGTAATGGTATTTCCTTTCTCGTATTCCTCCACTAACTGATCCAGTGAATGGAATTCATAGCCTTGCTTCTTGGCATCACGGATGAAATCGGGGAGTGCCTCTGCATTATCAGCTGCTACGGTATGCATTAGAATGACAGCGCCTGGGTGTAATTGGTTCATCAATTCATTATAAGCATACGCTTTTCCTTTTCGTTGATCTCGATGCCAGTCAATGAATGCAACAGACCAGAAAATATGTCTATATCCTAGATCATTTCCTTTTTGCAGTACCTTCGCATTAAATGTCCCCTCCGGTGGTCTCGTATAGATTGTCCTATTTAGACCAGTAGTAGCCTTTACAATTTCATCTAGTTTCTTCCACTCGTCTTCCATTTGTTGTTCGGTTATATTCGCCATGTTCGGGTGATCGTATGAATGATTTCCGATACCATGGCCATCTTTCACCATACGTTTCACTAAATCACTGGCACTTTTCACATAATGTCCTGTCAAGAAAAATGTGGCGGGCGCTTTCTCCTTTTTCAGCGTGTCTAAAATGCTTTCAGTGTAGCCGTTCTCATATCCGTTATCAAATGTTAGATAGACGACTTTTTTATCTCCTTTCCCTTTGTAAATCGCGCCATAATCATCAAGCAATTTATCTAGTTCTGCTCCGGCAGAAGGGGGAACACCTTCAGTAGCTTTCTTGAAACCCCAATGAAAAGCATCAGCTTGAACAGTAAAGGGATTCATCACCACGCCAACAATTAGCAAACAAGATGCCAGTAAAATTCCTGACAAATGATGAGTCATTAAGCGTCACTCCTTTTTATTAAGCATGTGCCAATACGCTTTTTGTATGTAATGAAAAAAATGTTTGTCAAAACGTGAGTACGTTTTAACAAACATTTGAAATCATTTTAATAAGTCTTCAAGCGCCGGTCGTAATGAAGGATAAGTAAATGTAAAGCCATTAGCCAACAACTTTTTTGGTACTACATGCTGACCTTGCAAAACGACGATACTCTTTTCTCCCAAAGCCACTTTCATTGCAAAACTTGGAACCGGAAACCAATGTGGACGGTGCAATACTTTTCCGATTGTTTTCCCAAAAGCATTCATATGCATTGGACTCGGTGCGACTACATTAACAGGACCTTCTACGCAATCATTCTCAATTGCGAAGAGGATTGCACTGGCTACGTCTTCAACGTGTACCCACGAGAACCATTGATTGCCTGAACCTATTTTACCACCTGCGAATAATTGATAAGGCAGTTTAATGAGTGGAAGTGCTCCGCCTTCTTTACCGAGCACTATGCCGAAGCGGGTACATACAGTTCGTACACCCATTTCATTTGCCTGTCCTGCGAGATTTTCCCAATCGGATACGGTTTTGGCTAAAAAATCATCGCCGACTGCAGAGGAATCTTCGGTATATTCAGCAGTAAGTGATGTAGGATAAATGCCGATTGCACTTGCGTTCACTAGGACGCGAGGTTTCTTTGGAAGTCTTCTTATAATCCGCAAAATTTCTTGTGTAGCTGTTATTCTGCTATCGTAGATTTGCTTTTTTCGTTCTTTGGACCAGCGACTATCATCTATGGACACGCCTGCTAAATTGACGAAAGCATCAACCTGCCCAACTTCATTTTCAGGTGAAGTATGATCGGTTAACCATTGTACATATTGAATTCCATTTTGCTTCGATGAGGGTTTACGCGTTAAAATGACTACTTCATGCCCGTTATCCTTCAATTTCTCAGTCAGAATGCTGCCAATGAATCCAGTACCACCTGCAATAACCACTTTCATAAAGGTTTCCCTCCAATCTAATGAAAATTAGTACACTATTGCTGACCACCACCACTAGAAGCGGTATACTAAGATAAAGTAGGTGATGGAAACGTGCCGCTTATTACCAAAATATCACAACAAAAACGAGATAGCGAACGTTATAATATTTTTCTTGATGATCAATATGCATTTAGTGTCCATGAAACGGTCCTAGTGAAATTTGAACTCACGAAAGGAATGGAATTGGATAATTGGTCAACGGAAGAGATTGTGTATTCCGACCAGATCGAAAAGGCATTTAATCGTGCATTGCATTTTTTATCATTCCGAATGCGGAGTGAAATGGAAGTTAAAAAGAAATTGCTTGAAAAAGACTATGGGGAAGCGGTTGTTCTGGAAGCTATCGTGAAATTAAAACGACTGGGCTTTTTGAATGATGAAGCATTTTCGGAAGCTCTTGTACGTACAGAAAAAAATAGTACGTTAAAAGGTCCGAGAGCTATTCAGCAATCCCTCTATAAAAAAGGTATACCCAAAGAACTGCAAACTCAAGCATTGGAGGAATATACAATGGAAGATCAAATGGCTAATGCTATGAAGCTGGCTGAAAAGACGATGCGATCGAATAGTTCACAGCCACCAGCACAAGTTAAGCAAAAAATACAAAATACATTAGCTAGAAAAGGTTTTTCTTATCAGCAAATTTCGGAAGTTCTCAGCAGTGTAACGATCGAACGTGATGAAGATGAATGGTCCGATATCACGTCTACATTTGGCGAGAAGGCGTGGAGGCGGTACCAAAGCAAATACTCAGGATCCGATCTTAGACAGCGCGTGAAACAATCTATGTATCAAAAGGGCATTCCACTTAGTCAAATCGATCAATTTATTGAACAGAAAAGGAATGAAGAAGATGAGTACTGAAAAACATTATAGTGATATGAATGAAAACGAACTGCGCAGCGAAATCGCCAATCTAATGGAAAAAGCACGTAAGGCAGAACAGATGGGGATGATCAGTGAATATGCGGTTCACCAAAGAAAGGCAGTTCTTGTGCAATCCTATCTTGTAGATCCAGCTAGCATCAAGCCAGGCGAGATGTACCGCATTGAAGGGGACGATGGAGTCTTCTTTCAAGTAGATTACCTCAAAGGATTGTTCGCTTGGGGCTATCGCTTAGGTGGCGAGAGAGCGGAAGAAGCGTTGCCTCTTGCTATGTTGAAAGATATAAAAAGTGGAAAATAAACAAAAAAGAGCGCTCGTGCAATACTGCACGAACGTTCTTTAGTTGTTTGGAGCGAAATTAAGCTTTTTACGCAACTTTTCTTCAGAGAATATCCATCCTGTATAGGAATTGACTACTTCCAAGTCTTCATTCACATGGGCGACTGCGACGAATGGGTAGTAACCCTTACTTCGATAACGTAAATCAATTAAACGAACTTCGTAAATATGGCCTTCTTCCGAAATCGACCAACGATATAGTGGGGAGAATGAAGTGAAAGCCTGCATGTTCGGATCTTCCAATGCCACTTCAACTACGGGGGACATCGGCATCACTTCACGCTCGAATCGTTCGTAGATTGTAATGGAACGTCCGTATGCTCGTCCTACAAAATGATCAACGTCAGTCGTGGCAGCTATTCGCCACTGAAAGAAGTTCATCGTGGGTGCAGTAAATATATGCGTTGCGTTTGGAATCGTCTTCTTCACTGCATTCTTCACTGCGCTCTTAACTGCGAAGCGCAATAGGTAATAGAAGAAGATGACGACATATAATATAGACATCGTGAAGACTGGGGGTGCGCCGAACACCCATGCCAGGATCGCAATGACATGGAGTCCGAAAATAATTGGATCAAATGTATTAATGACTCCTATGGCCACCCACTTTTGAGAAAATGGGCGAAGGGCTTGTGTACCATATGAGTTAAAGATATCCACAAATACATGTGTGAATACCGCTAAAAAAGTCCAAGCCCAGACGTGAAAGAAAATGGCGCCAGGAACAAAGATAGTCAATAATATGGAAATCAGCAACGGCCATAGCATTACAGCTGGAACCGAATGCGTAATACCGCGGTGATTACGTAAATAGACAGCGTTGTTTCGAAGTTTCAACACCGTATCGATATCGGGAATTAGTGAACCGATCATAATACCCGCAAAAACGGCGCCCATTGTGGCAGGTTCAGTTGCTACGACTGAATCAGCAAGAGCCAATCCACTGATCGCAACACCCATAGCAATATGTGTACCCGTATCCAAATCATCACTCCTTTATTGGAAGAGTTGTATACTATCTATAATTATATACCCTTTATTATCATAACTAAAAGTATTTACACGAAGAAGCGAGGTCCATATGCAAATTATTGAACAAAAGAAGGCATTCCAAGATGCGTTATTAAATTGGTATGAAGCTGAAAAACGGGACCTACCCTGGAGAAGGACGGACAATCCATACTATATTTGGATTTCGGAAGTTATGTTACAACAGACACGAGTAGATACTGTAATACCGTATTATGAGCGTTTTATTGAAAAGTTTCCTACGATGCAAGATCTTTCAGCTGCACCTGAAGAAGATATCTTGAAAATGTGGGAAGGACTAGGGTATTACTCCAGAGTACGTAATTTGCAGTCGGGCGTGAGGGAAGTTGTTGAAACATATGGTGGTAAAGTCCCTAATAACCGAAAAGAAATTTCTACTTTAAAAGGTGTGGGACCCTATACGGCAGGTGCTATCTTAAGTATTGCCTATGGTGTACCTGAACATGCAGTAGACGGGAATGTTATGCGGGTATTGTCGAGAATTTTATTAATTGAGGAAGATATCGCTTTGCCGCGTAATAAAAAGTTATTTGAACAAGCTGTGATGCAATTAATTTCGGAAGAGAATCCATCTTCCTTCAACCAAGCGCTTATGGAACTGGGTGCCACAATTTGTACGCCGAATCCACATTGTTTATTATGCCCTGTTAGGGAATTTTGTATCGCCTTTGAAGAAGGAAAACAACGGCAATTGCCAATTAAGATAAAAAAACAAAAAATGAAGCATGTTACGATGGCGGCTTTCGCGATTCAAAATGAAGAGGGCAAATGGCTGTTGCAAAAACGTCCAAGTACCGGACTGCTTGCTAGCCTTTGGGAATTTCCGATGATCGAACTTCAAGATACTTCTGCAGTGGAAACATTTGAAAAAGAGAATGGATTGAAATTAAATCATATTCAAGAGTTACCGCATGTCCTTCACGTATTTTCCCATATCACATGGAATATTCATGTGTATCGTGCACAATTGGAAGCTCCACAAGCAGAAGGCGATTTGCAGTTCTTCACTAAAGAGGAAGTGGAAGCATTGCCAAAGTCAAAACCTGTCCTGAAAATTATCGAATTGCTGGAATGGTAAAAACTTTAGACCCTACCGTGAATAAAATCCTGACTTATAGGACATCATAGTGAGTACGGAGGTGAATAAAACATGCCAAACCAATCAAATCGAAATTCACAGCAAAACCCATCTATGACAGATGCGAACCAAGTGAAGAAACAAAATGCGCAATCATCGATGAATGAAGAGTTCGCTTCCGAGACGGACGTTAATCAAGTTCGTCAGCAAAACGCGCAGTCTGCAATGAACATGCAGTCTTCTTCACAAGCGATGCAGTCCTCTATGAACGAGGAGTTCGGATCTGAAACAGATGTCAATGAAGTGAAACAACAAATCAACAAAGCAGAAGCAAACAAACAAAAAGCTTCAGGAGCGCGTGCGAACCAGTATAAAGGTTCAAACTAAGCGTTAGACATCGACGACCGGTAGAAAAGGCTGTTATAAGCCATTTCTACCGGTTTTCTTGTGTGAAAAAACATGCCGAGGTCCTACTGGATTCAATCAAATACGAAATAGATGGTTGAATCGTTTTAAATTTTGGAAAGCTGTTGGTATAATAGACAAATAGCAAGAGCGGTAAGGCTCAAAGGTGGTATAAAAATGGCGATTCCAAAAGAAGGAGAAACGGTACAGATACACAGCTACAAACATAACGGCAAAATTCATCGTGTCTGGCAAGAGACACTCGTATTAAAAGGCACACGCAATATTATTATCGGTGGCAATGAACGCACGCTCGTGACAGAGTCTGATGGTCGTACTTGGCTAACACGTGAGCCATCAATTTGCTATTTCCATGCAGAAAACTGGTTTAACATCATTTGTATGCTACGTGAAGATGGTGTCTACTATTATGTCAACATGAGTTCGCCATTCGTTTACGATGAAAAGTACTTGAAGTATATCGATTATGACTTGGATGTAAAAGTGTTTCCTGATATGAGCTATTTGATTCTCGATGAAGACGAATATGCGGATCATAAGCGTCAAATGCATTATCCGGAAGTTATCGACTTAATCTTGCAGGATAACTTAAAGAAGCTTCTTGGCTGGATCAAACAAAGGAAAGGTCCCTTTGCTCCTGATTTCATTGATGTCTGGACTTCACGTTATGAATTTTATAAGCAAATTCAAGAAGAACAAAGCTAGACCTGCTTGCATTCGTGCAAGTCAGGTTTTTTTAGTAGGGGGAATAGAATGGGCGAGAGTATTAAACGTTATCTTCAATTCGTAAAGCCTTATAACTGGCAAATTGTCTTCACCGTTCTCATTGGTATTGTGAAGTTTGCTATTCCATTGTTTTTGCCATTATTAATTAAAATTGTGATTGATGATATTATCGGTTCGCCGACATTAAGTGATTCTGATAAAACGAAGCAATTATTTTATTGGCTCGGTGGCACGATCATTGTGTTTTTCTTGATCCGTCCACCTGTGGAATATTATCGTCAATACTATGCGCAATTAGTGAGTAATAAAATTTTGTTTGATATCCGCAAATCGCTTTACGGTCATTTGCAAAAGCTTGGACTTCGTTTCTATTCCAATACACGTGCAGGTGAAGTAATTTCGCGAGTTATCAATGACGTAGAACAGACAAAAAACTTCGTCATGATTGGTTTGATGAATGTCTGGCTTGATTTGGCTACCATTGTTATTGCAATTGCCATCATGTTGACTCTGGATGTGGAGCTGACACTCGTTACATTGCTCGCATTTCCGTTTTATGCGTTTAGCGTCAAGCATTTCTTCGGTAAATTGCGTCAACTAACACGCAAACGATCCCAAGCACTTGCCGATGTACAAAGTTATTTACATGAGCGTGTGGCGGGCGTCAGTATTATTAAAAGTTTTGCAATCGAAGACAAAGAGCAGGAACGTTTTGATGAAGTAAACAATAAATTTCTTGACCGGGCAATTGAACATACACGCTGGAATGCCAAAGCATTTGCAGTTGTCAATACGATTACCGATGTGGCTCCTTTACTCGTTGTTGGCTATGCTGGTTATCAAGTAATCAATGGTTCTTTAACAGTTGGAACGATGGTTGCTTTTATTGCTTTCATAGAAAGACTCTACTCACCGTTACGTCGTCTTGTAAACTCATCTACTTCCTTGACGCAATCATTTGCTTCAATGGACAGAGTACTGGACTTAATGAATGAAAAGTATGACGTGGTCGATAAAAAGGATGCGAAAGTTTTACCATCGATTGCTGGGAAGATTGAGTTTGATCGTGTCAGCTTTGCGTATGAGGAAGATGAAGTACTGACAAATATTAGTTTGAACATCCGCCCTGGCGAAACGGCTGCACTTGTTGGGGTGAGTGGTGGAGGAAAATCAACTATTATCAGTTTGATTCCGCGTTTTTATGATGTTACATCGGGCGCTATTCGCATCGACGGTCATGATATTCGTGACGTAAAAGTTAAATCGCTTCGTAATCAGATCGGTATGGTACTTCAAGATTCAATTCTATTTAGCGATTCTGTCAAAAGTAATATTTTGATGGGGAAACCGGATGCGACAGATGAAGAAGTCATTGCTGCAGCGAAAGCCGCAAATGCGCATGACTTTATTGAAACACTGAGTGATGGATATGATACAAGGGTAGGAGAGCGTGGCGTGAAGTTGTCTGGTGGACAGAAGCAACGTATCTCCATTGCCCGCGTTTTTCTTAAGAACCCGGCATTGCTCATCTTGGATGAAGCAACATCGGCTTTGGATTTAGAAAGCGAAGCGCTCATACAGGATTCTTTGGAACGCTTGGCCCACAATCGCACAACGCTAATCGTCGCACATCGCTTATCTACCATTACGCATGCGGATTGTATTTATGTGATAGATCATGGGGACTTGAAAGAATCTGGTACTCATTCGGAGTTGATGAAACTAAACGGCACGTACGCTGGTTTGTTCAATCGCCAAGAATTTGGGGGATAATAGGGTCGATGCGAGTGAAATAGTGTGAGTCTGTAACGGCAATCCGAACTATTTGGCAAATGAACTTCGGCTATGTATGTAAACAATTTATACAAATAAAAACGGTGGAGGACTATACAAGTCCACCACCGTTTTATTAATAAAATTCATCTTCTAGAATATTTTCTTCATCTTCATATCGTGTTTGATAAGAAGTGATCAAGGTATCCAGATGCTCCAGCTGTTCCTCGTAATTCAGGATAGCAGATAGGACATGAAGTAAGTGATAGGAAGAGAATTCCTCTTCCTCATTAGTAATCGCAATTTCCTTCACGAAAATATTCATCACTTCTTGTCGTTGAATAAACTCACTATGGGTTTCTTCGTCGTCGAAATCCGCCTTTAACTTACCGACAAATTTCAGATGAAGCTGTTCATGATAGACGAGTAATGATTCCAGACGCTCCTGAATCATCATACGGAAGTGCTCGGGGAGATTGATGAGTTCATTTTCAAACTTATGCAGCCTTTTTAGCACGTCATAACTACTCCTAGTTGTACCGATCAATTGGCGATAGACAACAAGCCGTCTCGCTTTTGCGGCAGAAGTTTTTTTGAAGTAGCTGCGCTCTTCTTTAAATAATAAGTACAGCTGATCAATTTGTATTAGGCGTTCCTTTAACTTACTCAATGATTTCTTCATAGCTGTGTGTTCCGAAGCCTGACGACCAGCTAGACGCGTCCAACGAATAATTTCATCTTGTGCTTGATGAATCGCCTGAAATAGTTTTGTTTCATATTTTGGTGGCATAAATACTAGATTCACGAGGAATGCCGCCAGTACACCTACCAAAATTGTACCTACGCGTAGGAGAGCAAATGTTAAGAAGGCGTCGTCTTTAACCTCCATCACTGCAATCATCGTGACGAGTGCAAGTGACATAGACTTTTCAAGTCCGAGTTTCAACATAATCGTCATGACGATGACAGCTGCCAAACCGACGATGATTAATTGTGGCCCGAAAATAAGTGTGAATAAGACTGCTATAGTGGCACCGATTAAATTACCTTGCAACTGTTCTACTATTGTTAAGTAAGATCTGTAAATAGAGGGTTGGATTGCGAAAATAGCTGCAATACCTGCGAACACTGCTGTAGGTAATTCTAGTAAATTTGCGAGGAACAGAGCAAACACAATCGCAATACCCGTCTTAAAGACGCGGGCACCAAGTTTCATTGGGTAATTCCTTTCCTAAAAGCTTTTTTATGCTAACTTTACAATATACGCATAAAACGGTCAATTGTTCTATTTCAAAGTGCTTTAAATGCACGTTCTACTGCTTCAAGTGTTTCGTTTATATCTGACTCGGTATGAGCAGAAGTTAAGAACCATGCCTCATACTTTGATGGTGCTAAGTTGATACCGTTTTTCAGCATCTCTTTAAAGAAACGGCCGAAGATTTCTCCGTCTGTCTCTTCAGCTTGCTTGTAGTTTTCCACTTTGACGTCCGTGAAAAACAATGTAAGTGCCCCTCCTAGACGATTGGTCGTCAATTGGACACGGTGTTTTTTAGCCAACTTTAGTATGCCATCTTCAAGTAAACCGCCTAAGCGATCCATCTCATCATAGATACCTGGTTCTTGAAGTACTTCAAGACACGCAATTCCTGAAAGCATAGATGCAGGATTTCCCGCCATTGTTCCGGCTTGATAGGCAGGGCCGAGTGGAGCGACTTGTTCCATAACTTCTTTTTTACCGCCATAAGCACCGATCGGCAAGCCGCCACCAATAATTTTTCCGAATGCTGTTAAATCCGGTTGAAGTCCGAGTAACGTTTGTGCCGCACCATAATGAAAACGGAACGCTGTAATGACTTCATCATAGATAGTCAAAACACCATGCTCTTTTGCCAGATCATGAACGAGTTCCAAGAAACCTTCATTTGGCTCGACAATACCAAAGTTCCCGACAATCGGTTCGATTAGAATACAAGCAAGTTCATCACCCCATTGTTCCATCGCTGCTTTATAGCTTTCGGGATCATTAAACGGAATGGTAATGACCTCTTCCGCGATAGAAGAAGGTACGCCTGCAGAATCTGGTGTGCCTAATGTAGCAGGACCTGATCCGGCAGCTACTAATACAAGATCCGAATGGCCGTGATAGCAACCCGCAAACTTCATAATCTTTGTACGTCCAGTATATGCCCTTGCTACACGAATTGTTGTCATGACAGCCTCAGTACCTGAATTCACGAAGCGGACTTTGTCCATTCCTGGAATAGCCTCTTTTAACATTTTGGCAAATTGTACTTCGTGGCGTGTAGGTGTGCCGTACAGTACGCCTGTTTCCGCTGCCTTCGTAATTGCTTTGGTTATGTGAGGGTGCGCATGTCCTGTAATGATCGGACCGTATGCCCCCAAGTAGTCAATATAACGATTGCCGTCTACATCATAGATATAAGCGCCTTCTGCACGTTCCATGACAGTAGGTGCACCTCCGCCAACGGCTCCATAAGCACGGGCAGGGCTGTTGACGCCACCCACAATATGTTCACATGCTTCAGCATAAATTGCTTCTGAATTTTTTCGGTTCATTAGTTAATTCCTCCAAATCAATTATACGTTATCCATTTTAGCATTAATCCAAGTGAAGTCTCTACTATCAGAGTGAAGTATAGGTAAATTGTAAAATTCAAATACTTCCGATACGATAAGTAGGGAGAGATCGAAGTACGCTATTCGTCTATATATTAAAGGAGGATTCACAATGGAAAAATTAGAGGGAAAACAAGCACCAGCATTTTCGTTAGCAAATGAAAATGGTGAAATAGTTTCATTAGACCAATTTAAAGGAAAGAAATACGTAGTGTTATACTTTTATCCAAAAGACTCAACACCTGGCTGTACGACAGAGGCTTGTGATTTTCGTGATGCGCAAGCGGATTTTGAAGGGTTAAATGCTGTAGTGCTAGGTGTCAGTCCTGACCATGCGGCTTCCCATCAAAAGTTTATCGCGAAGCACGGCTTGCCATTTTCTTTATTGGTAGATGAAGATCATATAGTGGCTGAACAGTATGGTGTGTGGAAGCTAAAAAAGAACTTCGGTAAAGAGTATATGGGAATAGAGCGATCGACATTCTTAATTGATCCAACGGGTACGGTAGTGAAAGAATGGCGGAAGGTTCGTGTGAAAGGTCATGTAGCAGATGCACTTGCGACTTTGGAGCAACTGACGAACTAGGAGGTAGATAATATGAAGATATTATTCACATTTAAGATTGAAACCTCATTTAAAGAGCAATTGATAGAAAAATATCCGAATGTCGAATTTTTGCATACAACAAATATTGATGAAGCTTCATTGGAAGATATAGATGTAATCGTGACAGATGGTGGGGATTTGAGATCAGAACATGTCGAAAAAGCTCTTAAATTGAAATGGGTCATGGTTGCGGCTGTAGGAGTCGATACATTGCCGAGCGAAGCGCTTCAGGCGCGAGATGTTCTAGTTACTAATTCCCATGGGGTTCATAAAATGCCGTTAGCCGAATCCGTACTGGCACATTTACTATCCCTTGAAAGGGGATTACCAGATATCTATAAAAGAGAGACGGAGAAAAAATGGGCGTTAGACTCTTTGCCTAGTGAAATAAATCACTCCACGGCTTTAATAGTAGGAACAGGAGCAATAGGAGGAGAAATCGGAAGGCTTCTACAGGCATTTCATGTACATACAATTGGATGTAACCGTACAGGTCATTCAAGTCCTTATATGAATGAAGCGATTTCTTTAGATGAAATTATGGGAAAACTACCTCACGTCGATTATGTGATTTCTATATTGCCAAGCACACCTCAAACGCGATGGATTTATCAACCGGAACATTTCCGTGCCATGAAAGAGACGGCTGTTTTTATGAATGTGGGCAGGGGCGACGCAGTAAAAGAGCAGTATGTGTTGGATGCGTTAAAACAAAATGAAATTCGTCATGCGGTGCTTGATGTCTTTGAAACAGAGCCGTTACCTAAGGAAAGTCCATTTTGGGAGTTGCCGAACTGTACGGTATCCCCTCATATGTCCAGTCTGTCAGATCAATATATTAAACGATCTTTAGACATTATGGATACGAATCTTGAGAAATGGGTAGTGGGAGATCAAGATCTCATCAATCAAGTGGATTTGTCGAGAGGCTATTAATGTAGCATTACCGGCAGAATAGTTGACAATACACCCCACAGTTGAGTAAACTAATTATAATGATTATAAAGAAGTAATCCTTATGAAGTGAGGTGCATTACGATGCCTGGAGTGTTCTTAAAAGATGCATTAGTAACATTGAAAGAAAGTGGTGTGAGAATTACTCCGCAACGACATGCGATTCTCGAGTATTTAATCACATCCCATTCACATCCAACTGCTGATGAAATCTATAAAGCGCTAGAAGAAGATTTTCCTAATATGAGTGTGGCTACAGTTTATAACAACTTACGTGTATTCCAAAACTCTGGATTAGTAAAAGAGTTGACTTATGGAGATGCATCGAGTCGTTTTGATTTTGTGACACATGATCATTACCATATTATTTGTGACGATTGTGGAAAAATCGTAGATTTCCATCATCCTGGTCTAGAAGAAGTAGAACGTCTTGCAGCGCATGTAACCGGGTTCCAAGTAAATTCACATCGACTGGAAGTATACGGAACTTGTCCTGACTGTGCAGCGACGCAACAAAATCAAGCAAAATAAAAGAGTGTAGCCCACTGGGGTTACACTCTTTTATTTAGTATTATTTTTCTTGCTTCACTTTTTTATTATACGCGATGTCGAATTCTTTACCTTCAAGGTTTGGATCAAGTGTTAATGGCTCGCGGCAATGTCCACACATATCAACCCGTCCGAGTACTTTCGTATGCTTACCGCAATTCGGACATTGTACTCGTATAGCCCGTGTCGATAAAGTACCAATCCAAGCGTACACTACTGTACTACCGATAATGGCAAGCATTCCCAAGAACATAAAGATCAGCATGACAATTTCATTGGAACGGAAAAAGATTCCGATGTACATAATGACAACGCCAATGAAAATAAGTGCCAAGGCAAACGAACGAATGCGATTTATTTTATTTTTGTAAGGCTTCATTTCAAGTTTCCTCCTAACGCTATCCTCACCTAATATATCATATTATTATTTAATTGCAGTATAAACTCCCTTTAAAATAAAGGACTTTATGTGAAAATCGTCGAATTAGAGTATTCGAGACGGTATATAGAAAACTGGGAGGCGAGAAAGTGGAGCAAATGCTACGACCGGTGTATCAAGAGAGAGCAAGTTTACCTGAGACATTAAGCGTGCTTCTCATTGGTAATCAAAGAGAAGACGACCCGATCACTGATACCTTTGATGAAATCTTATTTATTATTACCTCAAACAATGAGATACCCATTCAAACAAAACATTATACAGATGGCAGACGTAAGGCCGCTATGCACATCATTAGTGAACGACAATTAACGCATTGGTTGCTTGTAGGGACGAACAAGAAAATCATCGATTGGCTTATCCTTGGAAAAGTATTTTTTGACCGTGATGAATATGCGGAACGACTGAAAGAACGTTTATCAGAAGAGCCGTTGTTTGGTCGGGGTATTAAAATGGGAATGGAAATGGCTAAAATGATTCGCGCTTATAATGAAGGGAAAATTCATTTCGAAAGAAAACAATATATGGATTCCTATCTATACGCGATCAATACTTTGCATCACCTAGCTAGGTTCGTTGCTGTTAAACGTAATGTCCTACCTGAAAATACTGTCTGGGCACAGATGAAGAAAATAGATCCAGCTGTTTTTAAGTTATATGAAGAACTGATTGGCAGTGAAGAGGAATTAGGGAAGCGTTTGGATTTGGTATTCTTGGCAAGTGAGTTCTTCATCCATAACTACACGAATGAAGCAGCTGTGCATTTGTTGACGATTATGAGTGAAAAGGAATCATGGACTGTTCAGCAATTATATGAACAGGATGAGCTAGCGTTGTATTCTTCGGATTTAGAATTCTTTATCGAGCATTTAGTGGACAAGCGTCTAATAGAAATTACACAAGTAGCATCTAAAAATGACTTGCTATTCCATAGAGAGTACCGTATTATAAGAGCTCGGTAGCTGTCATAGAGCGATTCTATGATCGCTCTACAATTTTTATTGAAATAGTTGTTGACTTATTCTTTGGTATCATGTTATTATAGTAAATGTCGCTTGGGGCAAACGTTCTAACAGCGCACACAAAACATTCGAAAAAAGAATTTTAAAAAAGACTTGACGAATGAATGCAAGATGAGCTATATTAGAGAAGTTGCTTTTACAAGAAGTGCAAAACACGAACCTTGAAAACTGAACAGCAAAACGTTAACGAAATACAGTTTGTGCACCTAACGGTGACACAAACAAAATGAGTATCTTAATTGATGCCAGCAAATGAAACTCGAGCTAATCGAATTTTCATTTTACTGACT
>NZ_PDZF01000010.1:0-140724 GCF_002743425.1 Sporosarcina sp. P7
GCATTTCTGTTCAAAAGATAATATTCTCTTTCTGCCCTTTTTTATGAATTCCAAAATGAACCCCTCCCGTGACAGTATGTTCCTACAACTATAACATCTTCTGTGTCCATTTTAAGGGGGGCGACTACAGGTCCTAACACAAATCGGAAACAATTCAGAATTGAACCGAAGTTGTGTCTGGACCTGGTACCTTTAGTATTTTTCATATGAACCTCGCGATATTCATACATATAGATAGTGTGCAAAAATATGAATTTACGGAGGCCTTCTATTGTTGAAAAAATGGGTTGTGGTGTGTGTGGTTTTTCTCATGGCTGTAACAGGGACGATGCAGAATGTACAAGCTGCAAGTTTTAAAGATATGCATAAGAATACGTCGTCGCTGTATGTCGAAGTGAATTACTTGGCAGACCGCGGCATTATAAGCGGTTATCCGGACGGGAAATTTAAGCCAAATGAACCGATTGCAAAGAAGCATATTGCCGCAATGCTAGTTCAGGCACTGGATCTGCCGAGGACGAATTTGCGGGATCCTAACTATAAGGATGTACCAAAATCTCATCCCTATTACAATGAAATAGCGGCTGCGTATAATGCCGGACTGTTCTCAAATGCGGTCAATTTCAAACCGGAATCCAGTATTTCTCGCGCATTTATGGCAAGGTTGATGAGTAAAGCATTTAATTTGAAGGTGCATAAACAGGGAGAAGAAAGTCCACGGTACAGCGATGTCCCTCCCCATTCTGAGTTTCACATTGATATTTTGAGAGTGTCGTCGAACAATATCGCCACTGGATATCCTAACGGGACATTCAAACCGAATCAGCTCATTACACGTTCTCATTTTTCAGCATTTCTTGCGCGTGCCCTTACAACGAGGGTGATGAATATTATGCCGGATCCGAATTATACGTATTACTACACAGACGGATCTAGCAACTATCGCTATGAATATGACAGAAAAGAAGAGAACGGCATGGCTTATTGGCGTATACACAACGAGACGAAACATGAAAAGATTCCTCGTTTAGGCTATATGCAAAACTCTTGGTCCTACGCAGAAGCTTACGACGACTGGTTCCACTACGATCAATATATTCCGTCTCCTTTTGTTGTCACTCAGATCCACAGTGCAAACGATATCGGACCGGTCAACTACGGGAATATTTGGATTACAGAAACGAATGCAGTGAAAACAGTTCGTAAAATAGAGTACCGTGACGTGCTAGTAATGGAGAACTATATGCCATGGGACAATAAAACAGTGTTCGAATACTACGCGAAAGATATTGGACTGATTCAACGTGTGGACAGTTCGGGGAAAGAGCTATATGGATTGGTGAAACGTGCGAAAAAAACTAAGTAACTATACGAGGTCCCGGAACAATTCCTGATTGTGTCGGGACCTTTTGCTGGTACCAGGTCCCGACACAACTCGGAGACTATTCTGAATTGAACTAAAGTTGTGTGTGTACCTGGTACCAGCAAAAAACAGCGCACCCTCGTCTACACAAGAGGGTGCGCTGTCTCCATTCACTTTTCTTCAATTAACCCACTATCCACCAAGAATTCCTTAGCGACGAGTTCAACCATCATGCCGTCATTGTCGACTTTTCCATTCATGACTTGCATGGCTTTTTCATCGATTTTACCTTCGAGAAGGCCGAGTACTTCTTCAAGTTCGGGGTATTCTTTGAGCGTTTCATCTCGTACTAACGGCAGTGCATGATAGGGAGGGAAATACGATTTGTCATCTTCTAAGACGCGTAGATTCGCAATGGCCAGCTGTCCATCCGTCGTGTAGGAGTTAATGACATCTACTTCATTTGCACCAATCGCACGATACATCATGCCGTGATCCATTCCTTTGACATCTTTAAACGCGATGTCATATTCCGTTTGGAAACCAGGTAATCCATCTGGTCGGTCAATAAATTCGAACACGGCGCCTAGTGTAAAGTCCTTCGATACTTTAGCGAAATCACTAAACGTCACAAGGCCTAACTCTTCAGCTTTCGCCTCATCTAGTGCCAGTGTATACGTATTATTGAATCCGAACGTACCGAGTGCGGTGATATTGTCACCGGCGACAAGTCGTTTGGTCGCTGCTAATGTTTCTTCGGCTGTCCCAGGTTCTTCGTGATAATATGTCACCACAATGGTCCCCGTATAGTCAGGGATGACATCTATATGGTCATTTGTCATGGCGTTCCAGACGACAGACGAGCCGCCCAAGTTTTCTTTGTAAAGAATATCTAGACCTAACCGATCCTCAATTAACTGTCCCATTATATTAGACAAAATAATACTTTCCGTATTATTTCGAGAACCGAGTCTAAGTGAATCTTTTTCATTGAATATACAGCCTGAAAGTAGGCTAGCCAGTAAGATCGTGACGAGCAATAGTGTAAGTTTGTTTTTCAACATTATTTCAATCCTTCCGGCGTCGTCCAACGTTCAACCGCGCTAAAGAACGTTTCAAGGGCAATTGCAAGGATCGCCGCTGGAATGGCTCCAAGTAAAATCAATCCGTCTATTCCACGTGTAATTCCGAGGAAAATGAAATCGCCGAGTCCACCTGCTCCGATGAATGCAGCGAGAGTCGCGTTACCGACGTTAATCACTGCAGCTGTTCGAATGCCGGCCATAATAATAGGGACTGCAAGAGGCAATTCAACTTTAAACAAAATTTGCCTGCTCGTCATACCCATACCTCTCGCGGCTTCGATTGTGGCGGGATCCACGTCTTTAATCCCTGTGTATGTGTTTCGCATAATAGGCAGTAACGAGTAAAGGAATAACGCAGCAATTGCGGTTTTCACACCAATTCCGAAAATGGGAATCATAAAACCAAGTACAGCTAAACTAGGGATGGTTTGCATAATACCTGCCGCACCAAGTACCCCAGTTTTAAGTCTAGGTACGCGTGTAATGAGAATTCCGAGCGTTACAGCAATGAGCACTGCGAGGATCATCGAGAAAAATACGAGTTGAATATGGACGGATGTCGCTTCGAGCACTTCCGGCCATCGCAATTTGGTTTGTTCTACAAGTTGTTGCCATATATTTAAATTATTCATGTAGATCGTCCCCCTTATCTGTCCATTGACTAGACATCGCAGAGAGTAAGGAGCCGCGGTTGACGAGTCCTACAAGTATATGATGTTCATCGACAATAGGGATCATGCCGAACGGTGAAGTGTCCATCATAATAATTGCATCTTTTGCCGTCGCCGTATCCACTAAATAAGGTACTGCAGGTTTCATCACTTCATCAATGGTTTGGATGCCGTCCACATTTTTAATCAAATCATAAGCAGAAACAATACCCAGTAGCTTCTTATGATCATTTACGACGAGAAGATCCGTTATTTTTCGTTGACGTATAAGTGAAATGGCTCGTTCTGGAGAAATGCTAGAACGGGTCGTGACAACCTTCTCTGCCATGATCTCAGTAACAGGCATCAATTCAGGATTTTGGATAATTCGATGCTTACCCATAAACTCTTCGACAAAGCCGTGTGCGGGTTCGTGTAGTAATTTCTCTGGAGTGTCTAACTGAAGTAAATTGCCATCTTTCATAATGGCAATACGGTCGCCCATTTTTAACGCTTCATCCATGTCGTGTGTAACAAAGACAATGGTCTTCTTTAACTTTTTGTGTAGCTTAATTAATTCTTCTTGCAACTGTTCACGTGTAAGGGGATCCAGTGCACTGAACGGTTCATCCATTAAAATAATATCTGGATTTGCTGCAAGCGCTCTCGCAATTCCGACACGTTGTTGTTGTCCACCTGATAATTCCTTCGGATAACGTGTAGCATAAATTTCCGGATCCAGTCCCACTAATTCAAGTAGTTCTTGGACACGTGTTTTAATTTCTTTTTCATCCCAGTTTTTAAGTTGCGGTACAATAGAAATGTTTTTTTCAATCGTATAGTGAGGAAAAAGGCCGATTTGCTGAATGACATAACCAATATTTCTGCGGAGTTCAGCGGCGTTGTAAGATTTGATATCTTTGCCGTTGATAGAAATTTTTCCACTTGTGTGTGGAATAATCCGGTTAATCATTTTCATTGTAGTCGACTTACCTGATCCACTAGGTCCTATCAGAACAAGTAATTCGCCTTCAGCAATCTCGAAGTTGACAGATTTCACAGCTTGAAATCCACCATCGTACATTTTTGAAACATTTTCAAACTTCAGCATAAGTACCTCCTGTATGTAATGAAAGAAAAATCTTATTTTTAAACGATTCCAAAATTGATAGTTAAGCACTGACCGGTGCCTCTTAACGAATTCAGAAAAACGCTCACCAAATTACCTTAACATATTAGTAAAGTATGTTCAAGGAGGAATGAATTTATAGGGTACCAGGTCCCCACACAACTCAAAAACTATTCTGAATTGAACTGAAGTTGTGTGCGGACCTGGTACTTTTTGTTATGCCGTTTGTCCTTCAATTTTGATTTCGCTAGTAAATACGTATAAAATATACTTCTGTACTCTTATAAATTACTGGAGAAGTACGGGTGTACATAATGAATAAATGTTTACGTGGAGGGTTTTTATGAAGTATAGAATCAGTAACAAGCAAGTATTCGAGCAAGCACAGTTGCGATCGGTGTCAGATGTACCGTTCACTGAAGAAGAACTGCAAGATGGTATGAGGTTAGCGGTGGCTAAGGAAGACCCTACGTTGGCGCTGTATTTGGTAGAGGTAGACGGTCAGAGGAAATTTGAAGTTCGTTGGGATGATTCACACGAGCTTTTCACGGGCTGGTATTCGGCTTGGGAAAATTTCACATGGTGTTTAGATATCGCAAGTAACTGATTTTACAGATATTTGTGTGCAAAACTATCCATATGCTTGAGTTAAAAGACTCCGCGGGTTTATGCAAACTGGCGGAGTTTTTGTGTTTCGGTACCAGGTCCCCACACGATTCAGAATTGAACTAGAATTGTGTGGGGACCTGGTACCGTTCGCAACCCGCTCTGTCCCCAAAAAAGCTCCACAAACATATGCTATTACAAAAGTAAAAGTTTGTGCTACTTATAAGGGGAGAGGAGCTACTAGTTCATGGCTACAAAACCGCAACAACTAAAAAGAGGCGACACGATAGGCATTGTTACGCTTGGAAGTCCGCTCGCGGCCACTCGCATTACGGAAGGGATCCGGATGTTGCAAAGTATGGGATATAAAGTCGTGGTGGGTGATCATGTGTATTCCGCTAATGGGTTTCTTGCGGCGACTCCTCGGCAAAGGGCTTCGGATTTAATGAAGATGTTTAAAAATCCGGAAGTGAAATGGATTTTACCTACTCGCGGTGGTGTTGGAGTGGCAGGTATCTTACCATTCCTTGATTTTAACGTCATTAAACAAAACCCGAAAATTGTTTCGGGATACAGCGACATCACGGTTTTATTAAATGTCTTGTTTGAATATGCCGACCTCATCAGTTTTCAAAGTTTGTTATTGTTAGACTTTAATTCAGGAACACCTCCGTATAATTTCAACCAATTCTTTACAGCAACATCAAATGTCAGGGCACCTTGGCAAATTATGAATCCACCTGGAGTTCCACTGATTGGATTAGTTCCAGGAAACGTTACAGGACCGATTGTAGGGGGGAATCTCACGTCGTTCGTAGGTACGTTAGGCACCTCCTATGAAATCAATACGGAAGGCAGAATTCTTCTTTTGGAAGAAACACATGAACCGATTAATACGGTGTATCGCTACGTAAACCACTTGGCGATGGCAGGGAAGTTTGATGATTGTGCAGGGATTATTATGGGACAATGTACGAACTGTGAGTCGGCCTACGGGAAAAGTTACGTAGATTTGATCAATGAATTTTTCGTTCCACTTGGCAAACCTTTATTGACGAACTTGGCCAGCGCACATAGCTACTATAAAGCGACGATTCCTATTGGGGCGAGTGTTCAAATGGATACGGTGAACCGAACGTTGACGGTGATGGAGCCAGTAGTAAAGTAGGTGCCAAGACCACATACTCTTCATTTATATACAATCATGATTTTTTAGTTATATACGTAAGATTTGGGGTATACTAATATAGCAAGAAGGTCTACTTTGGTAAATTAAAGTATCGTATAGGTATTGAATAGATGGTCTTTAAAGACGACAAGAATAGTAGGTGAATAAGATGGGGAAGTATCAATTGGATAGCAAAGGTAAGGCGGCTGTGGCAAAGTATCATGAGAAGAACAAGCCAGTGCAATTTGATAAAAAGAAGCAACTTGAAAAAATCCGTACAGCGTATTTGGAAAAAAAGCAAAAACAAGCAGATGAATAAGATACATTAGGTGTTAGCATGGCTTGAGAACTATGTTGAAATGTACTAACACCTAGCACGTAATTTTCATATTCATACATGGAAAACTCTCAGCATTCATTGCTTGGAGTTTTTTGTATCCAGCCAACATAATCATTGGACAAATGTGTTAGTAATGAAACGATTTAATATCGTAAACCTGTAATTGTTGTTATGATGTGTTTATATTCTGCAGGAAGAGATAGTTGCCGTCAGAAAATACTTAATAAGGTGTGAATTCCATTGAATCTTTTAAATGTTAGAAAAGGCCAATTTGTTTATTACCAAAACAAGCTACATCAAGTCTACTCAGTGAAAGCTTTTTTTAAGCAGTCGGTTCACTTAGTCCGATTAGAAGATTTTGAACAACAGCTGGCAACTGCTAGAGAAATTAATTTGTATAAACCAAAACATATGGACAGTTTTGTAGTGAATCATAAACGCTATACATTGCATAAAGACGAGAAGGCTAAAGTAGGCGATTATATTTTAATCATCAATCCACAGCCGGATTCATTAGATTATCACTATCTACACGCGATTGAAATGGTGTCTTCTATTGAACGAAACGGCGTTATCAGTAATAAATCCAATGGAATTAAACATAATGAGTATTGGGTGATGATCCCCGGGCTACAAGAGGGCGCGAATATTATTGATCTGGAAATTCCAGATGTCAATTATATAACTGAACAAGGAAACCAACAGTTGGAAATCCAGACACCTGAAGCGCATATACCTAAAATAGGCGATATATACCAATGTCACGACAGTGTTCCACCTCTACAGGCAATGGTTATCGCTACACAAGGCGATACGCTTTATTTAGGCGGAGACGTTGAAGTGAAAATGGATGAATTGATGGATACGGATTCTTGGAGTTTGGTTCACACCATTCCGAGTCTGTAGTCTAGAACGCGACAGAAAAACAAATGAAGGTACCTAATCCTCACACTCATCATCGACAGTTTTGAATGGAGATGAAGTTGTGTCAGGACTGGGTGCCTTTTTAATTTCCACCTCGATTTAGTATGGCTCCTGTCTTTTTTGCGTTGGGAAACTTGCTATCAGATAACTCAGGAACCAAGTGCTACATTATGTCTGTTGTCAAGAAATATTTCCCATTTAAGCTATCAATCGTTATACTAGAAAAGACGGAACGAATATACGTTCTGAATTCGACCGTACACTATACAGCTAGAGAGGTTTACATATGAAAGGCACTTCACATTTAGTTATCGGCACAGCTGTCGGCGCCATTGCGGGATACGCTGTGCAGCCGGATATCCAAAATGCTTTGATAGGCGCGGTGGTTGGCGGAATATCTGGAGTAGTTCCGGATCTCGACACGAACGGGCTCGCGAGCAACAGTATCACACTTAGTAAGAAAGTAAGCAAATGGCTCATGGAGACTGCTGGCATCGTCATTTTGCTGACTCTCATTTATCAGGTATTTACAGAAGGACTGAGTCAAGAAATTTATGTGTATGGAGGCATCGGACTTCTGTTGCTGATTGTGTCGCGTCTCATCACACAGCGCCGAATGCTCACCATTACCGGTATTCTTGTCATGCTTCTCGGTTTTGTCCTTGACCAGTCGCTAGGCATTTTACTCGCTGGCGGCTATATACTCATTGCCTCGTTCTTACCGCATAGATCCTATACGCATTCTATACTTGGCATTGTTTTCTATGCGTATATATTGAAGCATTTATATGCGCAGTGGCCGATTGACGGCTTACTCGCTGCAGGGCTTGCCGGTTATATTAGCCATCTACTTGCCGATATGAAGATTCTTCCTGTTAACCGGCGCGGAGTTAAATGGTTTTTGCCTTTGTGGAATCGGGAATTTTGAGGTACCAGGTCCCGACACAACTTGAGAACAATTCAGAATAGTTTTATTGATTACTTAAGAGAAGCGCTACACACGCTTCTCTTTTTGCTATATGATTACTATAGTTGAACTTAATTTGAATAATACATAGGTGAAAAAATGAAAAAACAAAATAAAAAACCCATTAGTATGCAAGTATGGTTGACGGCTTTGGTGTGTTTGGTTGTTCTAGTTTCTCTTTCAGTAGCCGGTTATTTAATTGGTAGCAATGCAGCCGATCAAGCTAGGAAATCTCAATCGGAAAAAGCGATGAATATAGCAATTACTATCAGTCATGCACAGTCGGTGATTGATGGCTTGACAGGAAAAGGACCAATTGAAGATATCCAGGCGTTCACTAAATCTGTACAAAACGACACACAAGTTGAATATATCGTAGTAATCAATAATGAACGTATCCGCCAATCCCATCCAGTAACTGAGCGCATCGGCCAATATTTTGTAGGCGGTGACGAAGACAAGGCATTTAAGGGAGAGCAGTACACGTCCATGGCTACAGGAACATTGGGTAAGTCAATGAGAGCGTTTGTACCGATCACGTCCGAAGGTCAAATTATTGGTGTGGTTGCCGTTGGTATTATGATGGATAATGTTCGTACTAGTGTTTTAGCTAGTATTAATGCGAGCTTTATCGGGATTGGCTTTGGTTTACTGATTGGCTTATTTGGTGCCGTTTTATTGGCAAGAAAAGTGAAGCGTACTTTATTTGGACTTGAACCGAGGGAAATCGCTCAACAACTTCGCGAGAGGGAGTCGATGCTTGAAGCGGTCAGCGATGGTATTGTTGCCATTAATGACAAGGCAGAAATTGTCTTAGCGAATCAAGCAGCCATCACGCTTTTTCGGAATGCGGGCATGGAAGGAAATCCTATTGGAAAGCCTATTCAATCTTTTGTTCCTTCGCTACCGCTTCAGCAGATGCTTGAACATAAGAAACCTCAGTATGACCAAGAGTATAAATTAAATGGACTGGATGTCGTCGTCACCCAAGTACCTGTCATTTCTAACCATCACGTAGTCGGAGCACTTGCTATATTCCGCGATAAATCCGAATTAACTTCGCTAGTGGAACAGCTATCCGGGGCTAGGGTATACGCTGAAACGCTGAGGTACCAGACGCATGAGTTTATGAATAAACTGCATATCATCATGGCGATGGTTCACACGAAATCTTATGATGAGTTAAAAGAGTATACCGCCTATATTTCAGATGCTTACCAAACAGAAACAGGCCTTGTTTCAAGACTAGTCAAAGATCCTGTCATTGCGGGCTATTTAATGGGGAAGTTAAGAGAATTACGCGAATCGGGGATAAAAATTAAATTCAATGGGGATCATCCGCTACCTCCTTTAAAAAAGGTTGAGCATATGGATAAGATCATCACGATACTAGGAAACTTACTAGATAATGCTTGTGATGCAGTGAGTGATCAAGCCGATGGGGAGTTACAAGTGACACTTAATTATGAAGAGTCTCGATTAGAATTCAGCGTACACGATAATGGACCTGGAATCCTTGTAGAGAATATCGAAGAAGTATTTGAACAGGGAATGTCTTCAAAAGGTGAAGGCCGCGGTTATGGGCTGTACCTGGCTAAAATCGCATTGGATGAATTGGGTGGTATTTGGTCTGTATCTTCTACGAAAGGAAAAGGGACACAATTTAGTGTAAGTGTTCCATACAAAGGTGAAGCATTATGATTCAAGTATTAATCATTGAAGATGATCCAATGGTTGCGAAATTCAATGGAATTTATTTGGAAAGTATTCCAGGTTTCTCGGTTGCCGGTTTTGCAAAAAATGTAGCAGAAGCTCGGAAATTTCTTGAGTTGTCAAAAGTGGATCTCATTTTACTCGATGTCTATATGAAAGGACCGACTGGACTTGATCTATTAAAGGAGCTTCGAAAAGAGGGCGACTCACTAGATGTTATTCTAATTACAGCTGCCAATGATAAAGAGTCTGTGCAACAAGCGCTTCGATATGGGGCTGTTGATTACCTTATAAAACCATTTACTTTTGAACGCTTTCAAAATGCTTTATTGCAATTTAAAAAGCAACTTCATTTGATGAATCAGCATGAAAAAATCAGCCAGGATGAAATTGATCATTTACTACATACCGTGGATAGAAAAACTAGTAACACATTGGAATTGCCAAAAGGTCTGACGAAAACGACATTCACACGTATTGCTGAGCAGATCATCGAAAGGCAAGGAACTATATTTTCTACAGCAGAACTTGCAGAAGACGTTGGAGTGTCAAGTGTATCCACACGAAAGTATTTACATTATCTCGTTGACCATAAACTTATCGATAGCGATATAGTGTATCAGTCAACAGGACGTCCTTTAACAAATTACCAACTGTTGCCTGAAAAAGTAGATATCCTTCAGTCGTTGCTAAATAAGTAATATACAGGTTGTACGAATAAGCATTCAGGCAGTTTGGTGACAGAAATTCGCAACTGCTTGAGTTGCTTATTTTAGTTACAAAAGTATTTGTTTGATTACGTAATATATAAAATCTGAATAGTCCCTCTTATAGTTAAACAAATAAGAAAGCGTTTTCGGAGGGATGACAATGAAGGATATGGCATCAAATACCTGGCAGAAATTATGGCGTTCACATGACCAGGCAAAAGATTTACTTAATTTCTTTTCTTATAAGAAAAAACTAACGGCAGCAAATCATCATGTAACTGCAAAAGAGGAACAGATTTCACCTCAACCCCCTAATCAGAACTCGGGTAAAAGTTCTTCCTATTCTACCGTCCAATTGGTAGGTCTAATTCTGGGTCCGCTTTTATTTATCATCATGATGTTCTTTTTATCTCCTGAAGGGATGAATTCGGAAGCCAAATCGGTACTGGCTGTAACGCTGTGGGTAGCGACATGGTGGATTACGGAAGCGATTCCTATTCCAGTCACATCGCTGCTTCCCATTTTTCTATTACCGGTGACAGGGGCTATGGAAGCCGATGTAGTTACATCTTCCTACGGAAATGATATTATTTACTTGTTTTTAGGCGGGTTTTTCATTGCTACAGCGATGGAGAAATGGAACTTGCATAAACGGCTGGCACTGGCCATTATTGCATTCATCGGTACAGGGACTCAACGTATCTTGCTCGGCTTCATGACGGCTACAGCATTCCTGTCTATGTGGGTTTCAAATACTGCTGCGGTCATGATGATGATTCCTATGGGATTGGCGATTACAGCCCAGGTAGCTGCTGCGTTAAAAGGCACTCCGGAAGAAAAGGAATTGCCGAAGTTTGAAAAAGCACTTATTTTCGGAATTGGTTATGCAGGAACGATTGGTGGGCTCGGTACGCTTATAGGGACACCGCCCAATATTATTCTAGCGGCACAAGTTAAAGAATTATTCGATGTCGAGATTTCCTTTGCGGGCTGGATGCTCGTCGCAGTACCAATTGTCATAGTGCTGTTGTTTTCTACGTGGATTTATCTTGGACGCTTTGCGTTTAAGATGAATATCAAAGGTCTTCCAGGCGGAAAAGAAGTGATCACCGAAGAACGAAAAGCTTTAGGGAAAACATCATTCGAAGAAAAAGCGGTGAGTGCAGTCTTCGCTTTTGCAGCGTTTATGTGGATTACGCGTGAATTTCTTTGGATAAACATCCTCCCAGGTTTAAAAGACGGCATGATAGCGGTAGTGGCAGCGGCATTGCTGTTTGCTATTCCTACTTCCAAGAAAATCGGCAAACGCATTCTAGCATGGGAAGATTCAAAAGAAATTCCATGGGGAGTTTTGCTATTATTTGGAGGAGGACTTGCCATTGCAGCGGGTTTTCGAGAAACGGGACTTTCTGAATGGATTGGTTCGCAATTGACAGCTTTGGAAGGATTCCATATGTTCGCTATAATTGCTGCCTCTTCTTTACTCGTACTAGCATTGACGGAGTTCACATCGAATACGGCAACAGCAACCATGATTCTTCCTGTATTGGCAGCGCTTGCACTATCCATGCATATCCATCCATTTGCTTTGATGGTACCCGCTGCAATGGCTGCAAACTGTGCTTTCATGTTACCGGTCGGCACACCTCCTAACGCTATCATTTTCGCAACGAATAAGCTCCGCTTGAGAGAAATGGTACGAGTCGGATTTATCATTAATGTGTTTGTACTCATACTGATTGTATTGGCTGCCTACTTCCTATTACCTCTATTCTGGGGAATTGATTTGCAAGTAGTGCCGGAATCGTTTTATGAGAATTTTAAGTAATTAAAGTTTACTAGTTATCAATAATTATAGAAAACCCACTAGCCAGTTCTAGTGGGTTTTAGTTTGATCTAAACTGTGTTGGGACCTGGCACCACAAAAGAGGATTACATCTCTCAAAACTGGGAATGCTAGTAGATAAGTGTCATCATTTCAAGGAGGGTTTACTAATGAAAAGGAGTTCGTCGACAGACAGAATACTACCGGTTACCTCGTTCAATAGCGGAGATGTGGAAGAGATTGCTGAGGGGATTTACTGCTATACGGTGCAAATCGTCAATGTTTTTTTCATACGGAATCAAGCAAATCCGAATGAATGGATTCTGATTGACGCCGGAATGCCGGCTTCGGGTGGTACCATACTCGAGAAGGCGGAAGAGTTGTTCGGCAAGGATTGTAAGTTGAAAGAAATTATTCTGACGCACGGTCATTTCGACCATATCGGTGGCATTATCGATATCTTGGAGAAGCAGCCCGTGCCGGTTTACGCCCATCCTTTAGAAATGCCATTTCTGAGTGGAGAGAAAGACTATCCTAAGCCTGATAGCTCGGTAGAAGGTGGTGCAGTTGCGAAAATGTCCGGTACTTTTCCTGTCGAAGCCATCGATATTTCCGAATATCTTCATTCGCTGCCGGAAGACGGTACTATACCGATGTTATCGGGCTGGCGGTGGATTCATACACCGGGACATGCACCAGGTCATATTTCATTATTCCGAGAGCAAGACCGTTTGCTACTGGCAGGTGATGCGTTTGTGACGGTGCAGCAAGATTCGCTCTATAAAGTGCTGACACAGAAGCAAGAAATCCATGGTCCTCCCGTTTATTTGACGACGGATTGGAAAGCGTCGAAGGCATCGGTACAAACGTTGGCCAATCTCAGACCCGTAGTCGCTGGTACCGGACATGGCAGCCCGGTGTTGGGTACGGAACTTATAGAAGGATTGAATAGGCTGGCGGCTGACTTTGAAGAATTGGCAGTGCCGGATCATGGTCGGTTCGTTGATGATAAAAAATAACCCGGATTTTTATCCGGGTTTTTTGATTGAATTTGCATCTAGGTTTTTTATCTTGGAGTCATTTAAATTGTAATGTTTTTTTGCTTGTCCAAAAAGCAGTCAGTGAAGTTGAATGAAATGGACGTGGCGCCGTAACTATTCCAACATGCAATAATTCTAGAAATCGTTCCTGCTATATAAGTGGAAGGATCTGTGAGTAAAATCATGATCAGGAAGATAATGTATAAAACAAATAGAGTTAATGCTATTGTGTATATAAGTATATTATTATATACTACTTTTGGAAAGGAGCATATATTATGAATGTAAAAGAGACGGTTGACATACAACGAGCCTCGCAGATTTTAAAGTTATTAAGTGATAAAACGAGATTAACGATGATGAAACTACTTTCATCACATGAATGTTGTGTGTGCGAATTCGTAGAAATTTTTAAGATGAGCCAGCCCGCCATCAGCCAACATTTACGTAAGTTGAGAGATATTGAACTAGTAAAAGAGGAACGAAGAGGTCAATGGATTTTTTACTCAATCAATTGTGAACATGAGGAATACATGCTGATTAAAAGTATACTCGACCAATTGCCGGAACAAGATGAATCCATTCATGAATTGAAGAAACAAGGTTTACGAATTTCATGCAACTAGGGAGGACATAGGAATGGCTACAACCATGATTGCGATTGCCATATTCGTTATCACGTTAATCTTTGTGATTTGGCAACCGAAAAATCTGTCAATTGGATGGACAGCTTGCATCGGCGCTTTATTCGCTTTATTATTTGGCGTTGTGGATGTTCAAGATGTAATAGATGTTACAGGTATTGTATGGAATGCTACGTTGGCATTCATTGCTATCATCATTATTTCACTCATACTGGATGAAATAGGATTTTTTGAATGGGCAGCTTTACATATGGCGCGTTTTGCCAAAGGCAGCGGAATACGGATGTTTATTTATGTAAGTGTACTTGGCGCTGTTGTGGCTGCATTATTTGCAAATGATGGAGCAGCGTTGATTCTGACACCTATCGTGCTTGCAATGGTGAGAAACTTGAAGTTCAGTGAAAAGATGATCTTTCCATTTATTATTGCTAGTGGATTCATTGCGGATACAACATCATTGCCTTTCGTTGTGAGTAATTTGGTCAATATTGTTTCAGCAGACTTTTTTGGGATCGGTTTCGTTGAATATGCATCTAGGATGATTGTCCCTAACTTGTTTGCTTTGGTTGCGAGTATCACCGTCCTGTATATATTCTTCCGTAAAAGTATTCCCGGTCGCTATAATGTATTGGATTTAAAAGAGCCTAAAGAAGCGATAAAGGATGTCAAAATGTTTAGGCTATCATGGATAATACTGAGCATATTGGTGACCGGTTATTTTGCGAGTGAGTATTTACATATACCTGTCTCCATCATTGCTGGTATCGTAGCGATATTTTTCTTAGTTATGGCAAATAGAAGTACCGCTGTGCAAACAAAACAAGTGTTGAAAGGAGCTCCTTGGGCAATTGTATTTTTCTCAATAGGTATGTATGTAGTCGTGTATGGATTAAAGAATGCGGGCTTGACAAGTGTATTGGCAGATGTTATTCAAATGGCAGCGGATCAGGGATTGTTTGTTGCTACTATTTCCATGGGCTTCATAGCTGCTTTTTTATCATCAATTATGAATAATATGCCGACGGTCATGATTGATGCGCTTGCCATTGCAGATACAAACACTACAGGCACAATTCGGGAAGCACTGATCTATGCAAATGTCATTGGATCTGATCTTGGACCTAAAATCACGCCCATTGGATCATTGGCAACTTTACTGTGGCTGCATGTACTTTCACAGAAAGGTGTCAAAATTAGCTGGGGAACCTATTTTAAAATAGGGGTCATTTTAACGATTCCTACACTGTTTATTACATTGATCGGATTATACCTGTGGTTATTGATTATTTAAATGAAATAAAAAAGGAGAATACAAGATGAAAAAAACATTATACTTTCTTTGTACAGGAAACTCATGCCGCAGTCAGATGGCAGAAGGCTGGGGGAGAGAAATTCTCGGCGAGTAATGGAATATCCAAAGTGCTGGCATCGAAGCACATGGGGTCAATCCACAAGCAATACGTGCGATGAAAGAGATAGGGATAGATATCTCTAAGCAAACGTCCGATGTAATAGATTCCGAAATTCTTCACCATGCTGATCTAGTAGTAACGCTTTGTGGAGACGCAGCCGACAAATGCCCTGTTACTCCACCTTCGATCCTTCGTGAACACTGGGGTTTTGATGATCCGGCAAAAGCAATTGGAACGGAAGAAGAAATTTGGGCGGAATTTCAGCGTGTACGCGATGAAATAGGGGAACGGATACGGCTGTTTAGTAAAGGTACCAAGTCCACATACAATTCCAGAACAATTTAGAATTGTATCAGAACCTGGTAATTAAAATGTATCGCCAAAAATATGGGACTTTGAGTTCACATCCACACGATGAATTATTCATCGTGTTTTTGTGTAAATAAAAATTGTTTATTTTCTGATCTACATTGCAATAGTAAGTTAACCACTTAGTATTGGGACCTGGTATCCTACTTTTCTTTGTCTTGTAGTTGCACAATTGCTAAGCAAGCAACACCAATAGACAATAGTGTGATGGCAATGTCTACAGATAAATCACCTAAAATACTTAAAACTAGTGTACTGACACCCATTGCTAAGGCAACTGATTTGAAAATAAGTTTGACATTTTTCATATGAATAAGCTCCAATTCAGGCCAGTAACGGCATTTTTAGAAAGTGCACACGATGACAGAATATACCATTCATTTCCCATTACCTCTTTTGTCGTTTTTTTGGAAAACGCAGTCATCAATACGATAAAAACAGGTAATACACTCCATAAAAAGAAACCCCAATGCTGCGTTAGTAAGGACAATGCTAAGAAGAAAGCAATTGCGACAATTGAAATATATACCGTACATTTTTGAAATTGATTCATTTTGCACGCCCTTTTCGTGGTACCAGTTATATGTATCGACGAACATTTTGGCAATACTTTGTATACGCTTCTCCGTAGATTTTTACTAAGGATTGTTCTTCGAGTCGTACTTGTCGATTAAATAACCAAAAACCTAAGATCAAATACACTAATACGATCCAATTGGGATAAATGAGGAACTCACCCAATAAGACCATCCCAAAAGCAGTATATATTGGATTTCGACTGATGGAAAAAGCGCCAGTAGTAATCAAAGAACCTGGATTTTCTTCATCAATGCCTACTCTAAAGCTTTTTCCAAATGAAATTAAGCTATAAACGAATAGCAAAAGCCCGCCGAAGCATAAGACCACGCCTATCCAGCCGATGAATTCATTGGTAAATAGCTTTGTTCCTAGCGTTGGTAAATGGAAGACGTTTGAAATGATTACATAGAATAAGAGCAACGCAAAGGGTGGTATGATGAAATCATTTTTATCCATTTTGCCAAATTTAAATACGTTAATACCAAATTTTTTTAATTGAATTGACCTAATGATCACCAATATGATTAATAGGGTAATCGTTGTAACGGCAATGTATCCTTGCATCATGCCCACCTCTTTCATTCACTTTTTTCTATCCTACTCCATTAATAAATCGTGTCTCATTCCACCATTTGAATGTTCTGCTTCCTTCATTACTTATAAAAATTCACTACACTATATACCAATCTACTAGCTCACTTTATTGGGGAAAGATGTATCTATAGACATCTTATCACAACTATCACAATGAAAAACTACGTTAGTTGACTACTCTGATAAATAATGAGGTACCAGGTCCCGATACAACTTGGAAACAATTCAGAATAGTATCGGAACCTAGTACCCACGGGAAAATACCCTACCGTTAAAATTTGACTTGACATTCAAAGTCTGAAGATTCATACTAAGTATATAAATAGAAGCTTGCGAATGAAGGAAGTGAGAACGCCATGTCATTACGAGAGAAGAAAGTTGAAAAGAAAAAGGAAGAGATCCGAGAATCCGCAATGAGTGTAATTGCGGAGAAGGGATATCATGCCACTACGATGGAAGATATTGCAGCGAAGTTACTCATGACAAAGGGTTCTGTTTACTATTATTTTAAAGATAAAGAATCACTTGTGTATGAAAGTCATAAAATACTTCTGGAACAAAGCATGGAGCAACTCCAAAATGTGTTGGCGGAAGAACTCTCATCTGTGGCGAAGCTGCGGAAGGCTATGATCGTCCACATGGAATATGTCATTACAGAAAGAACGGATTTCTTACTAGGTGCTAAACCAGATCAAGTGTTTGAAGGGGCGCATTTACAAGAAATCTTACACCTTAGAAATCAATACAGTGATTGTATGAATCAACTGATTCAACAAGGCATTCAGGACGGAAGTTTTGTACAAGTAGATATTAAGATTGTGAATTATATTATTCTAGGCGCCATGAACAATGCCGTAATTTGGTATTCTCCAAAAGGTAGTAAAACTATACAAGAGTTGGCTAATTCCATTGCGGATTATTTATTAAAAATCCTATTGTAGGACTATATATTATTTTGATAAGAAAGGGAGCGGAGCAATTATGAAAATGAATCACGTATCAGCTGTTATTACAGGAGGCGCTTCAGGACTCGGAGAAGCTACGGCAAGAGAGATTATAGCAGCGGGAGGACGGGTAACGATTTTGGATTTGCAAGTAGATCGTGGGAATGAATTGGTAAAGGAGCTTGGAGATTCTGCATCATTCGTCAAGACGGATGTTACGAGCACGGAAAGTGTTCAGATAGCTTTAGATCATGCGGTGAGCACTTTTGGCAAAATCAATACAGTTGTTAATTGTGCGGGCATTGGTGTGGCGGAAAAAACATACAGCGGCAGAAAAGGTGCGCATGACCTGGAAAACTTCAGCAAGGTCATTCAGATCAATCTGATCGGGACGTTTAATACGATTCGTCTCGCTGTCGAGCATATGACGAAAAATGAACCGAATGATAAAGGCGAAAAAGGCATCATTGTGAATACGGCATCTGTTGCGGCGTTTGACGGACAGATTGGTCAAGTGGCGTATGCCGCATCAAAAGGCGGTATCGTGAGTATGACGTTGCCAATTGCGAGAGATTTGGCTTCTGAAGGCATTCGCGTGATGACCATCGCACCGGGCTTGTTTGAAACTCCGATGTTTGCTTCATTGCCAGAGAAGGCTAAGGAATCTCTCGGCGCGATGGTGCCTTTCCCTTCGCGGCTCGGCTACCCTGAGGAATACGCGCAATTGGTTACAAGCATTTGCGAAAATACGATGTTGAACGGGGAAGTCATACGTCTGGATGGAGCAGTCCGTATGCAGCCTAAATAAAGGCTGGAAATAACTATCGATTGAATGTAAGGGCTTACAAATGAAAATAAGAAAGAAGGGTTTATATGAGAGAAGCTGTAATTGTGGAATGGGTCAGAACACCGGTAGGAAAACGGAATGGTGTATTGAGTGCGATACGGGCGGAAGATTTAGCAGCCAAGCCGCTGGCGGAAGTTATCAAACGAGCGGGAATTGATGCGGGGCTAGTAGAGGATGTCATCTTCGGATGCGTATCGCAAGTAGGGGAACAATCTTTTGACATCGCGAGAGTCGCAGCTTTGCAGGCAGGATATCCGATCGAAGTACCGGGGACGACCGTGGATAGACAATGTGGATCTAGCCAGCAAGCCCTGCATTTTGCAGCGCAGGCTATTATTAGTGGAGATATGGACGTTGTCGTTGCAGGAGGTGTCGAGAGCATGTCGCGAGTGCCGATGGGGAGCAGCCGACTAGATGTGATGTTTAGTGAAGAACTCACATCGAAATATGAAATGGTCCACCAAGGTGAGTCAGCGGAAAGAATTGCGGATCAATGGGAAATATCAAGAGAGGAAATGGATCGCTATTCGCTAGAAAGCAATGAGAAGGCGGTAACTGCTAGAAAGGAAGGTAGGTTTGAAAAAGAAATCATGCCGATTGAGGTAACACTTCCTGACGGTACGAACATGACAGTGAAGGATGATGAAGGGCCAAGGGAAGATACCACGATGGAGAAGTTGAGTATGTTGAAAACTCCTTTTAGGAAAAATGGCGATGTGACGGCTGGAAACTCCAGTCAAATCAGTGACGGGGCAAATGCCATTTTGCTAATGTCACGTGAAAAGGCTGAAGAACTTGGTTTGAAGCCACGGTTTAAAGTACTTACCCGCGTAGTGGTTGGTTCCGATCCGACTCTCATGCTGACAGGGCCCATACCAGCGACACAAAAAGCGTTGGACAAAGCAGGACTAACCCTTGATGATATAGATATTTTTGAAGTCAATGAAGCATTTTCGGTTGTGACGATTGCTTGGTTGAAAGAAACAGGTGCAGATCCGAAGAAGTTGAATCCTAACGGTGGGGCCATTGCTCTTGGTCACCCACTCGGAGCAAGTGGCGGACGCTTGATGATTACGATGATGAGTGAACTGGAAAGAACAGGCGGCCGTTACGGACTGCAGACAATGTGTGAAGGTCACGGCATGGCAAATGCGACGATTTTGGAACGATTAGATTAATTGCTGATCATGAATGAAGACACGTGAAGAGGAGAGATTTCATTGCCATTAGATTCTATTCGGGTACTGGATTTATCGCGCTTGTTACCGGGTCCTTACTGTTCGATGCTTCTTGCAGATTTTGGTGCAGAAGTGATCAAAGTTGAAGAGCCTCATACCGGAGACTATGCGCGGGCAGAATCGCCTAAGATAGGGAAAGATAGTGCATTTTTCCATTCGTTGAACCGCGGCAAAAAGAGCATTTGTCTAAATTTAAAAGATGTGGAAGACAAGCAACGGTTTAAGCAGCTGGTGAAAGACTCGGATGTTGTGATTGAATCATTTCGGCCGGGCGTAATGAAGCGGCTCGGATTGGATTATGAAATTTTGAACAAGATCAATCCAGGGCTTGTCTACTGTGCAATCACAGGTTACGGACAAGACGGTCCATACGCTAGCTTGCCCGGTCATGATCTAAATTACATTGGTTATACGGGACTACTGGATATGATGGGTGAACGACACGGCGCGCCGCAAATCCCTGCTACGCAAATTGCAGATATTGGGGGGGGTGCTTACCCGGCAGCAATGGGGATTATGCTTGCCTTGTTCGAAAGACAGAAGACCGGAAAAGGGCAAATGGTCGATATTTCGATGATGGATGGCGTGCTTTCTTGGATGCCAACAGTCTTTCCTAGTTTTCTGGCAACAGGACAACAGCCGCAAAGAGGTGAATTAGATTTAAGTGGCAAGCGTGCTTCTTATGCTGTGTACGAAACGAAAGACCATAAATGGTTGGCTGTTGGCGCATTTGAATTAAAGTTTTGGAGTGAGTTTTGCAGAGTCATTGGAAAAGAAGATTTTGTAGCGAAATTGCATGATCCTGTAGACGTTCAATTGCAGATGAAGGAAGAAATTCAAGAGATTTTATTGCACAAGACGAGCGCGCAATGGATGGAAATATTCGATCAGGTGGCGGCTTGTGTAACGCCTGTTCTGTCGTTCGATGAAGTACTAGATGATCCACAAGTCAAGGCCCGTGGGATGATTCAGGAAGTGGAGCATCCGGAAATTGGGCCAGTGACGCATATCGCAACGCCTATTAAGTTGTCGAGAACACCAGGCAAAATTCTAAGCGCAGCACCTTTGTTAGGTGAGCATACAGCTGCGGTACTCGGTGAGTATGAATAAGAACTCGATCCGTATGATGTTGCAACTGGTATTGAAAGAGAATGTATCGCGTCAGGAAAATAGAAACTGTATTTCAATAAGTTTAGTGAGAGAAAGGGGACAATTCTAATGGATATCGGCCTATCACTTTCCCGTAACGCACGTAGAATACCTGAAAAAACAGCAATTATTTATGAAGATCGAACATTTACGTATCGCGAGTTGAATCAAGAGGTGAATAAACTATCACACGGACTGATTCAACATGGTGTGAAAAAAGGTGACAAAGTAGCACTCATGATGAAAAACTCAGATACCTTTATTATCGTCTACTATGCGATTTTGAAAGCAGGAGCCATTACGGTTCCGGTAAATTTCCGCTTAACAGCTACTGAAGTGTCGTATATTTTGGATGATAGTGATACAAGTGTCGTGTTGTTTGACGAAGAGTATGCTTCGTTGATTGATCAAGCAACAGCGGGTAATAGCAAGATAGATGTAAAAGTCACGACGGGTGCTACCGCTATAAGCAACCAAATCACTTACGAAGATTTACTACAAGATAATACGGATGATCCCGATATTTCTGTCGATGAAGCGGATGATGCTGAAATATTATATACATCGGGGACTACTGGCTATCCGAAAGGCGCGTTATTTGATCATCACCGCGTACTTCACGTAGCTTTTAACACCGCCTTAATCCTCAAAATACATCCCGAAGACGTATTGTTCCATGCGGCACCGTTGTTTCATTCCGCACAATTAAATTTATTTCTCGTGCCAGGAATTTATTTAGGTTGCACGCAAGTCGTACATCAAAACTTCGAACCTCAAAAAGTCTTACAGGCTATCGATCAATATAAAATTAGCTTGTTCTTTGGTGTACCGACGATGTACAATTTCTTGTTGCAAGTTCCAGACAAACAGCAATATGATCTCTCTTCTGTTACGCGATGCGGGTATGGCGCAGCACCGATGCCTGTCGCGTTGTTAGAACAGATTATGAAACTCTTCCGTACAGATCAGTTTTACAATATGTGTGGCCAGACAGAAGGGGGACCAGGAGGCGGTGCTTTTCTCATGCCAGCAGATCATAAAGACAAGATCGGCACGGGTGGGAAAGCTTCGCTGAATACAGAAATACGCGTTGTGAATGATCATGGAGAAGATATTTCCCCTGGTGAAGTAGGTGAGTTTATTATTCAAAGCGAGATGGTCATGAAGGGCTATTATAATAAGCCGGAGGAAACTGCGAAAGCTATACGAAACGGTTGGCTCTATACCGGGGATTTGGCGACAATTGACGAAGATGGTTTCGTTACATTAGTAGACAGAAAGAAAGATATGATCATTTCTGGAGGAGAGAATGTCTACTCAACAGAAGTAGAACAAGCGCTGTACAGGCATCCTAAGCTATTAGATGCGACAGTAGTCGGCTTGCCGGATCCGGTTTGGGGAGAGAAAGTAGTTGCGATTATTGTAGCGAAGAAAGACGAGAATCTTGACTATGCAGAGTTGAAAGCATTTTGTAAAGAACATCTAGCGGATTATAAAGTACCAGTCGAATTTATCGAAGAGCAAGAAATACCTAGAAATGCCTCAGGAAAAGTGTTGAAATATCGTATTCGTGAAGCACTGGTCTCCAATAGACCTGTTAATCCTCACGTATAAAAATAGATGCTTTCTTAATGGGAAGTAAAGGAGTGGCGGATGCATGAAGAGACCATTTATGACGGAAGAACATGAACAGCTCAGAAAAGCGGTGCAGAAATTTTTAAAGAAGGAAGCCGTTCCTTATATAAATGAGTGGGAGAAAGAAAAGCAAGTGCCTAGGTCATTCTGGAGAAAAGCTGCGGCGCAAGGATTGATTGCACCTTCAGTTGAAGAAAAGTATGGCGGTTTAGGCGCTGATTTCGGCTATGCTGTAGTTATTAGTGAAGAGTTTGAAAAAGTGGCAAGCGGAATCGGCGGAATTGGACTTCATAATGATATCGTTATTCCTTATATACAATCCTTTGGTTCGGACGAACAGAAAGAACGTTGGCTCACGAAAGCCGTGACAGGAGAGATGATTAGTGCAATTGCTATGACGGAACCAGGCACAGGTTCCGACCTCGCAGCAGTTCGGACAACTGCAGTGAAAAAGGGAGACCGTTATATTATTAATGGGGAAAAGACCTTCATAACAAATGGCTATTCTGCCGATCTTGTTATTGTCGTCTGTAAAACAGATCCTACTGCATCGCCTGCTCATAAAGGCATTAGCTTGATCATAGTGGAAGAAGGAATGCCCGGTTTTACAAAAGGGAAAAAACTGAATAAAGTAGGGCAGCATGCGAATGATACGAGTGAATTGATTTTTGAAGATGTATCGGTTCCTGCGGAAAATCTTCTTGGCGAGGAAGGCAAAGGATTCTACTATTTGATGGAGAAATTGCAACAAGAACGCTTGATGTGCTCCATTCAAAGTTTAGCTTCCGTGCAACAAATGATTGATATCACTTTGGCGTATGTCAAAGAGCGACAGGCATTCGGTAAGAGGATCGGCGACTTCCAAAATACGCAATTTAAAATGGCGGAGATGCAAACGAAGGCAACCATTGGCCAAACATTTGTTGACCGATTAATTACAGAGCATATGCAAGGACAACATGTCGTGGATGAAGTATCGATGGCTAAATGGTGGACTAGTGATTTGGCGCAAGAAGTGGCGATACAATGTATGCAATTTCATGGCGGCTACGGGTATATGGAAGAATACGAGATCGCCAGAAGGTACCGGGATGTAGCGGTCGGCTCGATTTATGCTGGGACCAATGAAATTATGAAAGTGATTATTGCGAAGAATATGGGGCTTTGAATGAAGGAGAGTGGCATTTTCAATTATATGACTAACTGTTTCATATTAATAATATTCAATCGTTTCCTGAAATTTAATCAAAACGAATAATAACTGGTTACCTAATGGGAGAGATAAGGGATGAATTATGAAGAGATGATGCATATGTTTTCATGGGAAGATGCAGAGGCGCAGTATGAAGGTGATCCAAATGGCGAGATGAATATTGCGAATGAAATATGCGATCGCTGGGCAAAAGATCCTAAAAGGGTAGCAATTTATTGGGAAGATGAACTGGGGAATAAAGAAACATGGACGTATTGTCAAATGAAAGAGAAATCCGATAAAATGGCTAACGCGCTTCAGTCAATGGGGGTCACAAGAGGTGATCGTGTAGCAGGGTTGCTCGGAAAAGATATGGAATTGCTTGTAACGATTTTAGCAACTTTTAAAGTAGGTGCTATTTTTGTTCCACTATTCACAGCCTTCGGTCCAGATGCCCTCGTCTATCGGTTGAAAGATGCAGGTGTGCGTTTACTTCTGACAAACAGTGAACAGTCAACTAAACTGGAAGGTAAAGAACTATCAATTGATTTACTCCTCACTGATGGTCAAACAAACGATGGCAAAAGTTTCTGGGAATTTGTAAACTCTTTTTCCAGTGAATTCACAATGGAACGAACGTTGGGAAATTCCCCTGCAATCATTCAATATACTTCAGGAACGACTGGCATGCCAAAAGGGGCTATTACAAAACATAAAGTGGTATACAGTCTTCATCCATACTGGAAATTCGCTTTGAATTTGGAAGAAGAAGATGTGTTTTACGGTGGGGCTGATTTGGGTTGGGCGTACGGATTAATCGCTTCAACTATAGGTCCGTTAAGTCAGGGAGCTAAAATTGTTTTCTACAAAGGTCCGTTTGATCCTGAAAAGATATATAAGCTTTTAAGTGAATATCAAGTGACTAGTTTTGCTTATGCACCGACAGCATTCCGCATGATGATGGCATTGGGGTCAGAAATAATTAAAAAATATGATCTCAAAATAAAGAAAATGAGTAGTGCAGGAGAACCTTTGAATACTGAAGTAGTGAGGTTTTTTGAAAAAAATTTAGGGAGACCAATCTATGACCATTATGGCGCAACAGAAATGGGCATGATTGTGAACAACTACCATATTTCGACCATGAAAGTAAAACCAGGGTCAATGGGTCTTCCACTACCTGGCTATACTATTGGCTTGATTGATGAATATGGAGACCCCGTAACTAAAGGAGAAGTAGGTCAAATTGCTGTAGACACATCAGATGGTAATACAGCGTTTGGAGGTTATTGGAACGCGGATGAAAAATTAGCTGAAAAGATGCGTGGTAGTTGGTTTTTATCCGGAGATCTTGCTTCAGAGGATATAGATGGATATCTTTGGTTTCAAGGTCGTGCAGACGATGTTATCTCAAGCGCTGGTTACCGAATAGGGCCCACTGAAGTTGAATCCTGTCTAATGGAGCATCCTGCGGTTTTGGAGACGGCGGCAATTGGCAAGCCAGATGTAACGAAAGGCGAAACTGTTAAAGCATTTATTGTCCTCAATAAAAGCTTCGCATCTACTGACGAACTTAAAGAAGAACTCATCTCCTTTGTGAAAGAGAAGTTATCCAAACATCAATATCCAAAGGAAATCGAGTTTGTAGATGAATTACCCAAAACTCAAAGTGGAAAAATACAGCGTTATTTACTGAAAGAGCAGGAGAGGAAGAAATATTCTCTGTAAAACAGTAGATAAAGCTAGTAATGAACATCATACTTTCATTGTACAGTATATAATTCACTAGTGTTGTGAGAATAGCATTTCATAGTTTGCACAAAAAACGCGATGAACAAACCATCGCGTTTTTATGTTTTACGGTTGGATAAGTACTTTAATACAACCGTCTTCTTTCTTATCAAAAATGGAATAAGCGTCTGCTGCGTCTTCTAATTTTACTTTGTGTGTAATAATATCTGTCGGATCAAATTCATTTGCTTCAATTCTTTTAAATAGTTCTGGCATTAAGTGAATGACAGGTGCTTGTCCCATTTTCAAGGAAATGTTGTGTGTGAAGAAATCACCCAAAGGGAAGTTGTTGGCATCTGTCGCATAAACACCCGTTAATTGCACTGTCCCGAACTTCCGTACCACTTGTGAAGCCGTGATAATCGGGCTAATTGTTCCGAATTGGTTATCCCCACTTGATCCAAATGTTTCACCTGGTTGCACCGTTCCATCCATACCTACGCAATCAATGACGACGTCTGCGCCGCCTTTCGTTTCTTCATGCAATAATTTACCGATATCGTCATGATCTTTGAAATTATAGGTTTCTACTTTATTAGTCTTTTCCGCATGCTTCAAACGATAATCCACATGGTCTACTGAAATAACTCGTTTTGCGCCTTGCATCCAGGCAAATTTTTGCGCCATTAATCCAATAGGACCGGAGCCTAAAATAATTGCGGTATCGCCTTTTTTCAATCCGCTATGAAGGACACTCCAATAAGCTGTAGGAATAACATCAGACAGTAAGGCGAGATGCTCGTCATCTAGCTCACTGTCTTCTGGAACCTTAAATGAGGTGAAGTCTGCGTATGGAACACGTAAATATTCGGCTTGGCCCCCTGGGTAGTTTCCATTTGGCTCTGCAAATCCGAAAAGTCCTCCAACTTCTCCATGTGGATTGGATTCATCACACTGACTTTCCATTTCGTGTTGGCAGAAGAAACATTCACCGCACCCTATATTAAACGGAATGACGACCCGGTCGCCTTTCTTCAATGTTTTCACTTCAGAACCTACCTCATCGACAATTCCCATTGGCTCATGGCCTACTACATAATCTTGCTCAGGCACAATTCCGCCATGGTATAAATGCAAATCTGATCCACAAATACCACTCGTCGTAATGCGTACGATTACATCACTATTTTCTTGGATACTTGGAGCTTTGACTTCTTTAGTGACCATGGACTTCTTTCCTTGAAATGTTACTGCTTTCATACCATCACATCCTCTTTGCGTTGTGCTTATTTGTACCCGTCTACCTTCTATCTAAACTAAGAAAGTAGGATATGATTATTGGTACCTAGTAGAGAAGTAGATGGTAGAATCGGAAACATAATGGTGTATGTATGTTAAAAGAAGTGCTATAAAGGGAAGTAAAGAATAAGGAGGGATTCATTCATGTTACAAGAAAGTGAAATGAAGCACTTACAACGATCTGTCGAATTAGCAGATATTGCGCTACGTAAAGGTGATCAGCCATTTGGTTCGGTGTTGGTTTCAGCGAGTGGTGAAGTGTTAGCTGAAGACCATAATCGTACAAGTGGTGGCGATCCAACGCAACATCCGGAATTCGCTTTAGCACGTTGGGCTGCAGATCATATGGACGCAGATGACAGAGCGAAAGCGACAGTGTTTACGTCAGGTGAACATTGCCCGATGTGTGCATCAGCCCATGGGTTAGTCGGTTTGGGACGGATTGTGTATGCTAGTTCATCGAAACAGTTAACGCAGTGGAAGAAAGAAATGGGTATCACGACGCCTGCTCCTGTGAACAGTTATCCAATTCAAGAAATGGTGCCTGCTGTAGAAGTAGTTGGGCCGATAAAAGAGTATGCGGAGCAAGTGCGAGAGTTGCAACGGCAGTACTATCAGAAAAATAATTGAAGTAGATTATGCGAAGAGAGCCGTTTGTTTTGGCTCTCTTCGCATAATGATTAACAAAACTTTTTTTCGAAATTACAGAATTAAGGATTGAATTACAGACAGAGGAGATTGTCTCCTTCATGTATATTAATAATCTCTATGTTATGATAACGGGATAAAATAAAACATGTCGGTGGAAGGGGAAAAAGTCTTTAAACCGCAAATTAACTAGTTAAAAAGGGGAGGATTCATAAAGTGATTATTCATCCAATTAAAGCCTTTTCTGATAATTATATATGGTGTATTCAAGAAGAAACAGAGGTAGTTGTGGTGGATCCAGGAGAAGCGAAAGGTGTCCTTGATTACCTTGAAGAAAAGCAGCTTCGTTTGGCGGCCATTCTTTTAACTCATATGCATGATGATCATACCGGCGGGGTACGGGAGATTCTAGAGAGTCATCCGGAAAGTGTTGTTTATGGACCGAAAGAAACGAAAGACTTGGTGAATAGTGTTGTAAAGGAAGGGGACTCCTTTAATTTGTTGAGCCAAACTTTCCAAGTCTACGAATCAGGAGGTCATACGCATGGCCATATCAGTTTTTTAATGGGAAATCATCTCTTTTGCGGGGATGCCTTGTTTTCAGCAGGATGCGGTCGGGTTTTCACCGGCGATTACGAAGCTCAATATGAAACTTTGCAGAAATTTAAGCGCTTGGATGATGATGTACATGTTTATCCCGGTCACGAGTATACCGAAACTAATTTACGTTTTGCATACGAAATGCATCCCGATAATAAAAAAATCTCCAAATCATTGGAAGAAGTCCAGGAATTGCGTGCGAAAGGACAGCCAACGCTCCCGTCAACGATCGGCAAGGAGAAGGAAATTAACGTCTTTCTGCAAGTGGACACCTTGGAGGACTTTATCGAATTGCGTAACGCCCGTGATGACTTCTAGAACCATTACGGGGTTGCTTTTTGCCGAATGATGTATCGTATCAAGTGTAGTAATATAGTATCTATGTTAAAATGAGTTCAATAAAATGATGGAGGATGATAGTAATGAACCAAGTGCTTGTTGAAATTTGTTTACGTGTTAGAGACATTGATGCTACTTTAGATTTTTATACGGAGCTTTTTGATTTTGAAGTAGCCAGTCGCAGAGAATTCCCTGAGCATAAATTTGATTTAATCTACCTAAATTCACCAGGTTCTTCCGTACAGATAGAACTTACGTATAATTATGATGCAGAACCATATGTTATAGGAAATGGTTTTAGTCATTTAGGCGTAACAGTAAATGATCTAGAAAAAATGCATGAAATTTGTAAAGCTTCTTCTTATGAAACAGGTGAATTGAAAGGACTTGCAGGTGGAACACCTTCTTACTTCTTTGTGACTGACCCTGATGGCTATAGAATCGAAGTAAAGCGTAAGCACTAAAACATTCTATATACAAAAATAATATTAAAAAGCCTAACCCTTGACCCTCTACTTACAAAATAGAGAAACGAGGTGTAGGCTTTTATTTTAATGTCGTGTCATTTCTCGTCTTATTATGAAAATGAGATAACTAACATTATTAAATTCATAACAATATGTGCAAACATATGTCCAAGCATTGCAAGCTCTAGATTGTGCTTCCAATAAATCCAACCAAAGAATAAGCCACCTATACCATTTAGTAGAATCATTCGGAACCAAATGAATGCGGTCATTTCTGTCATATGTGAGGTTGCGCTATAGTGACCTAATGCAAATATTAATGCGCTAATGAATATGGCAAGGATAAAGATCCAATTAGTAGTTTTTTTCGATTTTCGATTAAATAATTTCCAAAAAATAAAAACCAACAAGCTCATTACACCGAAACGCATTATTAGTTCCTCAACAACCCCTCCGTAGAGTAAAGCCGATATAAAGTGTAATGCAGTATACGGTTGTAATGTTTCGATTAAGCTATCTGGTAAGAACGGTTGAAAAAGATAATCGAATCCAATCACAACGACAGCTGCAATCGACCCTAGTATTATAGCTAGTTTAATACCATTTATCCAATCTGACTTTGACTTTACTCTAGCGTTAGGGTGAATAACTACAGATTTCAAACCAACTTTATGAGCTGTGAAAAATCCAATTACAAGAACTACTATTATTATGATGAAATTAGGGATTATGGCGAGTAAGGCTAAAATTTCAGGTGGTCCCGAAATCCCCATCATTTCACTCAATTGCTTTAATTCGGTCGGATTTGTCAATAATATCGATAGTCCAATTAGATAAAGGAGAAACATTGCAATGATACTAACTAAAAGATAAATTAATAATCCTTTAACACTTTTTTGCTTTGTCATATACATCCCCCTCGTATATTAGTTGGAAAATCCTCAAATTAAGATTCTTTATAATTTGCATCCTCTTTTCTAGGAAACCATTCCATTCATCAATGAACATGCATTTGACAACATAATTAGCAGGAGTACATAAATTTATGCGCTGTTGAAAACTCGTCTGCCTATCATAAGGCGATTTACTATGGATAGTTGACTGTAACGTTAATTCAAAAACAAAAATAGGGACACCCACTCATGTACGAATTGAGTCCCTAGATGCCATGCATTTTAAAAAAACTTCCATGTACCGAACCCGTATCTCCATAAGAACAGCATGTTACCTATGCCGATGAAGTTTTTCAGCCCGTGGCCAAATGAAGTAGGAGAGTGAGATCACGATATCAAGGCCTACAATGAGCATCCAAAGCTTCAACATTTGAGATAATGCTTCCGTTTTGTTGGCATTTCCAATTAGGTAAATCATTGCAAACAAGAATCCGCCACCGATGATAAACGCTAGTACATGTTGCAACGCACCTTTCACGGAATGGCGTGCATGCGCATATCCTGTTTTCTTCGCAGGTTTTGTGCCTTGCTTCTTGACGTAGTAAAGAAAACATTCATCCGCCCAGCGAATCATACTTTTTCCGAATGCAATCGATACCCCGAGATAAATCGCCGCAATGGCATGAACTTGAGTGGCAATAGCGCCGTTATAAAGATCAGTCGCCGTGACGACTAGCAATAGTAAATCGATGACTGGTGTTAACGCTAGAAAAAATAAGCCGAGCCGTTTTTTATTAAATACATATCGTGTAATGAGACCAGCAAGAATAACGACCCAAAAACCTATTTCACAAGCAATAATCGTCCAAGCAATGAAATCCATTCATTCACCTCTTTTACTAGAGTGATATTGGTTATGCGTATCATAGCATAAACATTCCGAGTTGTTTGGGGACCTGGTACCATTTAATGTTTGAATACCTATCTTCTACTATACTTCATCACACTAGCCGAAAGTATAAAGAAAATGATGGTGGTTAGTAGGAGATACACGACACTGACTAATGGAGAGATTTGCCATCCATTTACTTTGAAAAACACGCCCATATTCAACTGAAAGCTTTCTTTCATCTCAATGGGTGCTTGAGCGAAGGCTTCAGCCATAGGAGCGTCCATGAGAATTTGACGAAGCAAAGCAGCGATATGGGATATGGGGAAAAGGTGTATCATATTTTGTAAGTAGGCAGGTAAGGTGCCGATTGGAATGTAGATGCCTGTTAGAAAACCGATCAATGTACCGATTACTGTGCTAGCCGCGGCGAACGCATTGGAGGTTTTAAAGAATATGACGAGTAGAGAGATCATGGAACCAGCAGTCAAAACGGCTAGAAATATGACGCTTACTGATTGAATGATTTGTGTAAATGAAAGTACCGGCTCCCCAGTGGCAAAAAGCATAGCATTTGCTACAAGAAGAGTCATAATGCACATCAGGAATCCTATGGAGAGTGAGCTAATGATATAGCCACCGAGTAATACGGATTGTTTAATTGGCGTGACACGGAAATCTTTATAGGCATTGGTTGCTTGGTCGTTTACCATCACACTGAATGCGCCTAATGTGGTCGTTACACTCGTAACCGTGACGACCCCGGCGATAATCCAAGACAGCAAGAGCCAATGCTTCGCTGGAAAGTCCGGCACTCCATCCGCGATCAAATCACCAAGAAAGAATACATAGAGTGCAATCAAGATGAACACAGCTAGCAATGAGAAGAATACTGCAGACTTATCTCGAAAATAGAGTAGTAAATTTCTTTTGGCGAAAACTAGCATCGTCTACACACCCTCTCGATCATGAATACGGATAAAGACATCATCCAAGCTAGATTTTCGTACTTCAAAAGACGAAATAAGCGATTGGTATTTATGTAGTATAGGAATGGCTGCTAGCGTATTCGGTAAATCGATCGTGTACCCGCCAGTTTCTTCTTGAAATAGCACATGATCATGTAGAAACTGCGTACGCAGTGCTGTGTGATCGGTTGTCGTAATAAATAAGCGATCAGCAGAGTATTGCTGTTTTAAATCTATTGGAGTTCCTTTGGCGATAATCCGTCCTTCTTTTATCACTATAACGAAATCCGAATTCGCAGCCTCTTCTATATAATGTGTCGTCAGAAAAACGGTCATGCCATGTTCTTTTTGTAAGTGTCCGATCATTTTCCAGATTTGCTGACGACTTTGTGGATCGAGTCCTGTTGTCGGTTCATCGAGCAGCAAAATTTTGGGTTGATGGAGAAGGGCACGTGCGATATCGACTCTTCGCTTCTGGCCACCAGATAATTTGCCGTATCGTCGTTTCAAGATGGAATGAATATCTACAATTTCAGCGCATCGCTGTATGGCCGCTAGTATTTCTTGCTTCGCCATTCCATATAATTGTGCACGAATGGCCAAGTTCTCTTGCACAGACAATAGCGGATCTAACAAGCTTTCTTGGAATACGACTCCGATTTCTTTTCGAATTAATTCATTCTCTTTGCCAACCGTCAATCCGTTGACCGTTACGGAGCCGCTGTCCGGTTGGAGCACGGTTAAAATAATAGAAATCACGGTAGATTTACCGGCACCGTTCGTTCCGAGAAATGAGAATAGACTGCCTTTTGTCACGTAGAAATTCAACTCGTCAACTGCTTTCACGTGACCGAAAGATTTACTGACATTCTCCACTTCAATGATCGTCTCCATCCCGTTTCCTCCTCTGCAAGATCATATGATTTATTTTCATCTCGTCTGCTTTATTGTGTAAATAAATCAGTGAAATAACAGATCCATACGCAATAAGCCCCACCAGTACGGCCATCACTACGTTATACAGCCCGAAAGGATATAAGTTGAAAAATGCACTCGCTACGATCATCACTGTCATGACACAGCTAGCTTCTACTGCATATACCCACACTGGATTCTCTAGTGGCAATAGATGCGATAGCCAAATGAGAACCGTAATGACGATGGAAATGAGTAGTATGGAAAGAGTCATCTTTTCTGTCAGTGGAGGGAAGATCCCAAGTAACCTAAATAAAGAGTAGACGATCGTGCTGAATGTAAATGCGAAGCAAGCCCCGCTTATATAAAGTAAAAGATTTTTCAACTGGATCACCTCATCCTAGGAAATGCTTTCGAAATATTTTTGCGTAGTGTCGATTCACGATGACCATTTCACCGTTTTCTAAGGTGGCTTTAAATCGCCCATTCAATAACGCACGCACATTTTCTATTTTGGATGTATTGACCATCATATGTTTGCTGACTCGTAGAAATCGCGTGTTTTTCAATTGATTCTCAAATTCATAAAGCTTCAGTTCGCTTTCATAGACGTCTCCCAGTGTGTATAAAAAGCATGCATTATCCACTGTTTCGATATATAAAACATCACTGGATTGTATCGAATGCACAGCGTCATCTTTTGTAACTGTAAAGCTATACATCATTTGGTTGATCTGCTGGATAAGCCGGGATAAGCGTTCATCCACTTCAGGACATTTAATAGTGATTTCAATCTCCTGAAATTCATTGGATTCTTCAATTTTCAGCCGGACGGTCATCACCTCTAGTTAGTCTTCATGGCTGAATCGTATCACGCTCATGAAAATCGAACAATAGCTTTTACAGTGACCTGCATATAGAAGGGGCTTAGTTGCATGAAGAGCTGTTGTGGTTCAAATGATTGGTGAATGAATTGGACAATCAATATTCGTTCAGAAAGTCGTCAAGGCAACGTACGGTGTTATATATTCATTGTTTTCATTCGAAAATGAAAGAAGTCAAAGGGGAAGATGGGATGTTTGCGGCTGGACGAAAAAATATGCATTAAATAGATCAGTATAAGATAGAAACGCTCGGACTGCGGGGATGGTGTTAATGGAAAATGCCGGAGCAGAAAGTGGCTGATGAGCAGTTGCGACTAGCTGAGGATAGGCGCGATGTTAAGGTTCATTTTGAGGTATATATTTGAAGTGCTTTTTTGCATTTTAAGTACGCGTTTTCTAAACAATGAAAGTACTTATACAAGCTGTGAGGTAGGTGTTACATTCGGTTGTGCAACATAACGCTTAATAATAAACACAAAATATCTCTTAAAGTGACAGATTTTCTTGGAAACGAAAGGGTTTAGGAGTATAAAATGCCTACAACGAAAAATAAATAACAAACTATATTTCCTGCACCTTAGTATGAAATTGTTATTAGTTAAATATATATAAATGGCCGTCCATTAAGTTACTTTGACGCATTTCTTTACTCCTGAATTCATATATACTATTTCTTGGTATCAAATGATGCTATAAAAATAGTATAGGAGAATTAACATGGCTAGGAATTTTATTAAGAATACGTTGGTATATGTGATTATTTTCTCATTAGTATTTTCACTTATTCCATTCGGAAATTTTGTTGCAAGTGCAGAAAAAATAAATGAAAGGAATATTGTTAAAAAAGAACCAATTGAAGTAATAAAAAAGCGTACTGCAACGTCGAAAACATTTGATAATTTTGATAATACTTATTCAACTGAGATTTCACAACAGCCCATTCATTTTAAGGATGATAATGGAGAATGGAAAGAAATTGATAACAAATTAATAGAGAAAAAGAATAATAAAATACAAAATACAGCAAATGAATTTACGGTAGAGTTTGATGAGACGATATCGGAAAGTAATGCAATATTTTCAATCATCAATGAAAATATTGAAATTAATTTGGGGTTAGTTGGAACAAAAGATGATAACAAGAAAAATAATATTCAAGCGTTTATAAATAAAGTTACGGGTTCAATAAATGAAAATACAATTACTTATGCAAATGTATTAGACAATGCAGATGTTGTGTATACAGTGGGGGCAGACCGTGTAAAAGAAGATATTATTTATTCGGAAAAACCTGAACAGGGTATGCCTGAGGTATTTACCTATCAAGTCTCTCTGAACGGACTAGAGGTGCAACAGATTGAGCAAGCCATTTATTTAATAGACCCAGCGACACAGGAGAAGAAGTATATAATTGAAGCACCCTATATGTATGATTCGTATATTCCGGAAGGCTTTATCCATAACGAATTTATATCTTCAATTCCAGAGGAAGCCAAATCATATAACATAAAATTACAATCACGAGTTGAAGATGGACAACTATTCATCGATTTAATTCCTGATGCAACATGGATAAATGATGAAAAACGTCAATATCCAATTACAATTGACCCAACAATTATTCGTTTGCAAGGCGAAGCAAGTACAGTTGATACAACAATTCGAAGCGCGTTCCCAACTCAAACTGGTGGTAATGATAACGAATTAGGAATTGGAACGGCGAAAGATGGGAATATCGTTCGAAGCTTATTAAAATTCGATTTATCCGCTATTCCATCAGCTACAACTATTGTATCGGCCGATTTAAACTTATGGTTTACTTCTACTAATAGTGCATCTCCAATTGATATCAATTTGCAGAAAATCACGAAAGCGTGGGAAGAAAACGAAGCATCTTGGACATATAGTGAGAGTACTCCGTTTACAAGATGGGTTACGGCAGGGGGGGACTATGCGGGTACTAAGTTATCGACTGTTTCAGGACTCACTTCACCACCTATTCTTAATGACGCTTTAATCAACTGGCATGTTCCCATCAGTGTGGTACAAACATGGCTAACAGATTCAACTACCAATCATGGGTTTTTATTAAAGAGCACAAACGAAAATACAAAAATCTATAAAAAGTTTGCAAGTAGCGAGCAAGAAGTACCCGATCAATATAAGCCCCAGCTTGTCATCACTTATAAAACAACAGCTCGTTTAGGGGTGGAAGATTATTGGGACTATGCTTCACATGAATTAGTGGATGGTACAAATTATGTAAACTTAACGACGCTAAACAATATCCTACAATATTCAGACCTCTCGATAATAGGCTATGCGGGCTTTGGTTTCGATTTTACCCGGACTTACAATAGTAAAGACTATGAAAAATCAGCATTTGGTTACGGATGGACATTTACAGGAGATGAAAAAATCTTCATTAATACCGGTGGTGACAACAGTAAGTTGCAATATAAAGATGCTGATGGTACTATCCACGTGTTTTCATATGATGCAAAATATGGTGGATATCATGCACCTACTGGTAATTTTGAAAAATTAAAAAAAGTAAACGATAGTACTTATGTAATGACAGATCCTTATGGCTATAAAACAACATTTATCGTCCGTGAATCTACAAAGGATACAGATGTGCAGGTAGCGTATATTACAAAACAAGAAGATCGAAATAGCAATACGATAAATTATGATTATGACGGAAACAATCGGTTATTAGCTATCTATACTGGTTTAGGAAATGAGCTTGGTAAGAAACTAACATTTAGTTACAATAGTTCAGGTCTCATTAGCCAAGCGAAATATAACGATCAAGAAATTAATTATGGGTATACAACAAGTGGGTATTTAAATTCTGTCAGTGTCAAAAAAACGTCTGAAACTAGAGCAATAACACAGTTTGAATACACAAATAACCGGATTTCAGCAGTGGTCGATGCTAATGGCAATCGGATGAGTTTCGCATATACGATTAATGCAGATTTAGAAAGTGTCACAGAGCCGTCCGTCAGTGGAACAGCTTCGAAAACCGTGTATACTTTAGATCGTGTCAATGCAATGGCGACAGTAACAAATCCCGAAGGAGAAGTAACACGTTATTCTGTCGATGATAATTATGTGATTAATCGTGCATTGCTCTCTTCAGGAGAAGATATTTCCTATAAATTTAATCATAATTATCAAATTCTTGAAGAGACAACATCTGTAGATGGGCAAGCCTCAACTATAAAGAATACTTATGATTCAAACGGGAATTTATTAACTACCACAGATGCAGAAAATAACGTACAAACTAATACCTATACCACTTATCGAAATATTGAGTCCTATACGGATTCCACAGGTGCGGTTTCAACGTATAAGTATGATAATGTAAATGGAAATTTACTAGAAAGCAAAATACCTTCTAAAGAAGGCTTATCTTTTACAACGACGTATCGGTATGACTCAAATGGTGAGTTAATCAAAATGATCACCTCAGATGGCGTGGAAGAGACCTATACAACGGATTATACTGGATCACCAATTAGAAAAACGACGACACATAAAGATGCATTTAACATCATAACGAAAACGGAAACAGATATTAATGGCAATGTTGTTCGATCAATGGATGGAAAATCGAAATTCACAAATTTTAATTATAATTTAAAAAATGAATTAACTGCTTTAACAGCAAACAATCAAACTACTAACTATTTGTATGATAGAAATGGAAATCTAGTAAATGTAAAAAATCCACTAGGCTATCATACAAACTACAGCTATAATGGGCAAAATCAAATCACCTCGGAGATGAATGCAGAAGGCAAAGTAACAACCTATGTCTATAATGCAAATGGTGATTTAACGGAGATTAAAAAAGCAGATAAGCAGACAATCCAATACGGTACGGATGACGTTAATAACCTTTCCACAGTATCCGTAAACGATGTTGAGAAGTTCAAAACAAGAATGGAAGGCACAGATACCGTTGTGGAAGATAAAACATCACAATCATCTGTTCGCTATCAATTCTACGACAACGATTTGCTTCAAACAATTAAATTTAATGAACAATCTACAAATGCCATTCATTATACGTATTATGGCAATGAATCTATCGCTAAGATTATGTATGGCAGCACTGCAATTGAACGTCAGGTTGATAATGCTCAAAACATGACAGCCCTGAAGTTGAATGGTGAAACCCAAGTCGGCTTTACGTATAATAATAATGGCTTGGTAAAGAATGTAAATTATAAAGACGATGCTGCTATTATTACAAAAGACTATAAAAATGAAACACGACTAAGTCAAGAATCGTTCTCTACCAACAATTCACTATGGAAAACATTTACTTATGGTTATGATGCAAATCATAATATAACCTCCATTAGTAGTGGGAATAGCAATGTAGCTTACACGTATGATGCCCTAAACCAACTTGAAAGTGAAATATACTCTGATGCGGAGATTTACTATACGTATGACGCAGCGGGCAACCGAACTTCCAAAAAAATAATAAAAAACGGATTACCAACAACGGTAAACTATTCGTTCAATAAGACAAATCAATTAAAGAGAGTGAATGGTCAAGAATATGAATTAGATGCAAATGGCAACCTCATCAATGACGGTAAATTTCGTTATGAGTGGAACACCTTTGATCAATTGACGAAAGTATTGACTACTGGAGGCAATCTTATTGCGGAGTACCGCTACGATGACCAAGGTAGACGGGTGTTTTCAAATACGTCTAGTGGCGAAACATATTACCGTTATAACGGAACATCCAACCAAGTATTATTTGAAGAAGATGCAAGTGGCAACATTACAAAATCCTTCACATACGACGATAACGGCAACCCATTGACAATGACCTACCAGGGTGCAACCTATTATTACCTCACAAACTACCGTGGAGATGTCCTCGCGCTTGTGAACAAATCAGGAGAAAGAGTCGCAACTTACACATACGATGCGTGGGGGAATATTTTAACGCAAAGTGGTAGTGAAATCGCAACAATCAACCCATATCGTTACGCAGGTTACCGTTATGATGAAGATACGAAGTTATACTATCTAATGGCTCGTTATTATAATCCAGATACAGGGGTATTCCTATCACTTGATCCCGTACGTGGGGATATAATGAACCCTATCACGATGAATGGGTATAATTATGGGGATAGTAATCCGGTGATGAATGTGGATCCGGATGGAGAATTTAGTATACGAACTTCTGTATTAATAGGGGCAATTAATGCTCTAATAGTCTCAATACCTGGTCTATATGCAATAAATAACCTAATTAAACAAGGAAAGAAAGTACAGGTTCATAAATTATTGAACGGTAAGAAAATCGTTCTTGGAGTAGAGTTGAAAAAGTATTTTAGTAGATTGGGTTTGAAAGTGGCGCTGGCTACGACAGTGGCAAGTGTAATTGTAAATACATTGTTAGGAGCTTTTAATTCCTCAGTTGGCACTATAGTAGTTTGGGGCTTAAAAAAATATTTCTTTAAATCGTATACTATCAAAGCTAAAAAATACATCTACTGGGGACCAAAAGTAAACGTTGAATATATTAATTTTAGTAAAAGAAAATAGAAAAGAGATGTAATAATGGTAGTATGGCAACAATTCATCCTGGTTGGAATTGCATTAGTGCTGTTAATAGAGTTATTATTATCAATATTTAAAAGATCAGGTGGAAATTTAATTTTAAAAAAGAAATTTATATTTTTTCTTTTTATTAGTAGTTTAATTAGTACACTCATTAACCCAGCATTGCAGATAATCTATTTAGAAGTGCACATATTGGTAATATTATTTCTTTGTGTTGCACTAATTAAATTTAAGAATGGAGAAGCTATTAAATTTACCTTACTAATGCTCGGTTTCTTACTTTTCATTCTTATCGGTATGTATCTGGTGTATCCATTTTTTCTTTAGATATTATCACTGGTGAGTATATGCCATGATTATGGGTATCTGGTCCGGGTCATTAACGCAGCGACAACTGCCGAGGAACGGTAAAAGATGCTGAATTATACAAAGACCGACCGGGTGGATCTGAATGCCATTGTCCAGTCCATCTTGCAGGGAAAGGAGGTAAACTTTAATAAATGTCAGGAGAAAATCAAACAAATAACATTGTAGAAAATTCATTATTAATTGTTGTACCTTATGAATTTGTAATTAGTAAAACTGATTTATCTTGGAAAGAATTATATTTTGGGACCAAGTGCGGATTTATTAAACCTGATGCGGCAATCGAAAAAGCTGTTAAACTCATTTCTCAAGAAGAAAAGATTTCAACTTCATTATTAGACTTAGGAAGCTTGTTTAAACATGAAGTATCATTAGTAGAACCATATTTAGTAGAATTAGCAGAACAAGAACCAGTACAAGATATAAATTACATTAAAGAAAAGTGGTTGTATCTTATACTAAGCTGGCTATTCAAACATAAAGAACAATACACTATCTTACATGCGGAAGTACCTTATTTACTGCACGATTCATATGAAAAGGTGTCTGTAATATGGGAGGATTTCGATAGACCAGTTGTTCTTGAAGATCTCTTTGGTGAAAATTATATTAATGCTCCAACGTATTTCATAATAAATAATGAATCACGCGACTTAACAAATTTTGATGAATTGTGGGAAAGTTTTTTAAATACACAAGAAAAACGCTTTTTATCTTCGCCGATTTTATAATTAAGCGAGACACCAAAAAATACATGTCCTACACCCATCTTACTAAAACAGAGCAGGTTTTCACAGAAGAATATCATTTTTTTGGTCATTCTGGACGAACAATTGCTAGAAATAAAGCGTGGTCACGAAGTGATTTATCGAGTTATTAAACAGCTTAAAAAAGGCTTTACTGCACTTGAAATTTACCTTCGATATCAAGAGAATAAATCAAATTGTGGACGCCACCACATTGAATTACCTTCTTCTGAAATTGACTATATCAATGAAAAAGTTCGTCAAGATTGGACACCAGATGTGATCATTGGACGAAATGAAAAGCCCATATCTTGCAGTGTAAGCACGCTGTATTAACTGTTTAAGCCAGGTGTGTTCAATTAAGAAGTCCTTCCAATGAAGGGCAAACGAAAACCAAACTGTCATTAAAAAAGAAAAGTAAATTAGGTTTTTAGACGCATAATTATTGATAAAGATAGTGGAAATCCACCAAAAATAATTTGAACATCTTGAAGAGACATTAGATCAACAAAAAAAGTGCCAGGTACTCACACAATTTCGAGTTGTTCCAGTACCTGGTGTTTTTTACGATGCAGAAATTTACTATACGTATAATACAGCAGACAATCAAACGCTAAAATAATGTTAAACAACGGATTACCAACAACTGTAAACTATTCGTTCAATAAGGCAAATCAATTAAAGAGCGTGAATGGTCAAGCATTTGAAGTAGATGCAAATGGCAACCTCCGTAATGATGGTAAATTCCGCTACGAATGGAACGCCTTTGACCAACTAACGAAAGTAGCGACTAGTGGAGGCAATAATATTGCGGAGTACCGCTACGATGATCAAGGTAGACGCGTGTATTCAAATACGTCTAATGGCGAAACATATTACCGTTATAACGGAACATCCAATCAAGTATTATTTGAAGAAACTGCAAGTGGCAATATCACAAAGGCATACACATACGATGATAACGGTTATCCATTGACAATGACTTACCAAGGTGAAACGTATTATTATCTAACAAACTACCGTGGTGATGTCCACGCGCTTGTGAACGAATCAGGTGAAAGAGTAGCGACTTACACATACGATGCGTGGGGGAATATTTTAACTCAATCTGGCCCGAGGGCTTCTGAAAACCCTTATCGCTATGCAGGATATCGTTATGATGAAGAAACAAAATTGTATTACCTAATGGCGCGTTATTATAATCCAGATACAGGGGTATTCTTATCACTTGACCCTGTACGTGGAGATACAATGAATCCTATCACGATGAATGGGTATAATTATGCAGATAACAACCCGGTGATGATGATCGATTCAGACGGAAAATCTGCAGCCGCTGTCTTAGGTAGTGGGTTAGCTATACCAGGTATAGGATGGGTATCTGCAGGAATCTTTATAGCGGTAGTAGGTAGCGCCTGGCTAATAGCGAAGTACGGTATTCCATGGGCGAAAAATAAATACAAAAACTGGTATTTTGTTAGTAAAGATATTAAGGGTTGGAATGTTAGAGTTGAAGAGCACCATGGGAAATTACATGCCCATTGGAAAAAGGGTGGAAAAAAAGGATCTGTAAATAAAGATGGTAGCGCACATCATAAGGGAGAATCAACATCGCCACCTAAAGAAATTAAAGACTTTTTAAAACAAAGAGGTTTTAAAGTAAAATAAAAATGTTGAATTGATTAAGCATATAGGGAGGGATAGTTATCTTGAAGAAATTCCGAGGAAAAAAGCGATACTTCCGTAACTTGTTACGAGAGTCAATGTTGGAGCAATATGATTTAGATTTTGGACAAGAAGGTTGGTTTGATTTATGGCATACCCATCTCGATTTTTCTGGACTAGGAAATAATAGCTTGAGGATAAGAAGAGAACATATAAAAGCTTATATATCTTTATATGAAGATATAATAGACAAACTTGAGCTATTTGCCCAGCCATATCAATCCTGGATTGAGTTAGCTGATAAGGAAACTGAACAAGATGCAGTTTATATCCATACTAAGAATCCTAACAGTGATAATTTTCCATTAAAAATAAATGGTTTAACATGGGATATATGTAATCCTAATTATTTAGAAGGATTAATAGACCCAAGCGAATTTAATGTTGGTCAATATAAAGATGAATTCGAGACATATTATATAATTCAATCTAAAAAGGCAAATGGAGCTTATAACTTAACTTAGACAGTTCACTTTCTATTCGAATATCTTTAAGTAATGCTGATTTATTTCTTAGTATGAATACTTAAATAGAACAGCATGGGCCTTTACCCAGAAGCCCGCATTAGCTTTTACAGATAGTATAACTACAGGATGGCAATCTCATACTGCTACGGTGGCAACTACAAGTAGTTACAAAAGGTATGCGAATGGTGGTTTTTCTCACGATAATAAAGTGAGGGTTGATAATTCCAGTGTTGCAGGCACTCAAGCTCAAATAGATTTACAAAATGAACCTGGCAGACACTACTTCAGGTAAATTAGTTATGTGGATTACAAATGAAAATGTATATAGACCTGATTTGTTTAAAAACGGTACAATGGATTTTGAGATAATTGAAAACCAAAGTTTATTTTGTATAGGACATGATGGTGAATCGCTACTTATTTTAACGAATGATAAAAATTTCCAAAACCACGATACGTTAATAAAAACATTCCCTAGCAATACGACTTTTTCAATTGAAGATTAATTAACAATGCAATAAAGCACCAGGTACTCACACAATTTCGAGTTATTCCACTACCTGGTATTTTTCACTATGCAGAGATTCACTATACGTATGATACAGCAGACAATCAAACGCTAAAATAACGAACACATTGTTTCTTATATAAGAAAATGCCTCAGAGAATCGACCAGTAGATTCTCTGAGGTATTTTCTAATTCTTTATTTGTATGAATAGTAGGGAAAAACACGTGCGGCCAGTCAAAAGTCATAGTATAGTAGTTTTATTGCGGACTGTTTTTCTGGAAAATAAAGTAATGATAGTGAGTGGATATATTGCCATTATAAAAACATCAATTTGTGAAATGGATATATTAATTTCTTTATGTAAGAAAGGTGCGCTTATGAAAGTGAATAATCGAACAAAGAAAGAGCAAAAACTCGCGAATGAAGTGACTGCTTTCATTATTTTAGTTTCTGGAGTTATTGGCTGGTTTATGACGGAATCCTTAAAAGGTGTAGGAATGGCGGTCGGAGTGGGTTTCGTAGTCTTACTAGCTTTCGGAGTATGGCGCACTACTTGTCGCAAGAAACGTATGAATGTCTCAAGTATTGAAGAAATAGATAACATGACAGGTAGACAATTTGAAGAATATGTCGGTACACTGTTTTCAGGTTTTGGATACGATGTAACGTATACTCCTACAACTGGAGATTACGGTGCCGATTTACTATTGAAAAAGGAAAAAGAAGTCATTGTTGTCCAAGCGAAGCGTTATAAAAGGTCAGTGGGTGTGAAAGCTGTGCAAGAAGTTCTGCCCGCTGTTAAATTTTACAAAGCCAATGCGGCATGGGTGATTACGAATAGTACCTACACTAAACAGGCACTCATGTTGGCCAAGCATAATGATGTCCGGATGATTGATCGCGAGGCGTTGATTAGGTTGAGTATTCAGATGAAAAAAGAGACTCGAAAATCGAACTGAAATGGCAAACCGTAATGTAAAGACTTTATAGAGTAGATACCCTACCAGTACTTTGTGCTAGTAGGGTATTTTAATTTCATTATGTTATCGTAAAGAAGCAGCGATGGTTGAACACTGTGCTAAAGCAATAATTTCCTAGTCATTCAGTAAAGACTTATACTTAAGGAAACAACGTAGCGCATAAAGGAGTGAAGCACGATGCAAAGTTATATCGTTATGCAAGGACGTACATACGATGAAGAGAAAGAATTAGGTGTGCTTTGGTCATTGCAGCAAGACAGTATAGGCAATGTTCATCATTTTTGGGAACGGATGAAAGAAGTGCGTGAAGGAGATCGTATCTTTCATTATGTAAAAGGGGATATTGTCGCAATAAGTGTAGCGAAGTCAAGTTACCGCGAGGAGCGAAAGCCGTCTGCGATTCCCTTGGCAGACAGTGAAGACGCCAAAGGGTACTTAGTGGAAGTGGAGTATCACGAACTCGATAAACCATTGACGATTGCGGATTGTTTCCATGAACTTTTACCACTATTGCCGATTAAGTATTCTGCATTTCAAGAGAACGGCAATGGAAATCAAGGCTATCTTTATCCGTGCAATGAAGAACTGACTTGTAAATTGGTTGAGTTGATTGCGGATTTAAATATTTACGAAATCGATGAAGAACAATTGGAGTTCGTCATGGGGACCGTTCAGAAGACGGAGCATGATTTTCTCATTCCGGTACTTGCTGAAACCGAATCGGAAACGAAAACGAAAGTGCGACTGGGCCATCAGCGATTCCGCCATGAACTTATGCAACTATGGAATGATCAGTGCGCTCTATGCGATATCAAGCTACCGGAATTATTGCAAGCTAGCTATGCTAAACCATGGAAAGATTGCACGAATAACGAGCGCATCGATCCGAACAACGGCATTCTTCTCTGTCGCAATCATGATGCTCTCTATCATAACGGCTTCATTGCGTTTGACGGAACAGGCAAGATTCATATTTCATCTAGAATTCCTGAAGGGGATTACGAGACGTATGGATTGCATAGCAAGATGAGAGTGAACCGAACGGAGAAGAACAAGCCGTATTTAAAATGGCATAAGAAGCATATGTTTAAGGAATAGATCTAAACGCTCTAGTTTCGGTTAAATCACCATACTTCACCGATCGCCTTGCAAAACTTGGTGAGTTTACCCTCTTTTTGTAGTATGATGCATAGAGAGTGTGAATTCGATAACATAGTGTGCGGAGGTACGACATGAATTATGGGGATCCGTTAAGAGATAAAAACATAGAACGAGATACGACAATTTATAATAGTGAAGGTTTTGACAGACGCGGCTTTAATAAGTTTGGTTTTGATCGTCATGGGTTTAATGAACAAGGATTTAATGCCAGTGGTTTTGATAAGTATGGCTTTGATGCACAGGGCTTTGACAAAAACGGCTATAATAATCAAGGGTATGACAAAGAAGGGTTTAGGGCAACGGGTTATAATAAAGCGGGCTTTGATCGAACGGGTTATGACCGTTATGGTTATGACGCAGACGGGTATAATAAAAGCGGTTATAACGTCCAAGGGTATGACAAAGAAGGCTATAAAGTGGATGGTTTCAATCGACAGGGCTTTCACAAGAATGGCTATAACAGAGACGGTTACGACGTCCATGGCTTCAACCGTGCGGGTTTTAATAAGCAAGGGTATGATAAATACGGCTTCAATAAATACGGTGTGAGTGCCCAAGGGTATGGAACGGATGGATTTAATAAGTTAGGCTACGATAAGAACGGTTTTAATCGCCAAGGCTATAATAAATTCGGCTATGACAAAAGAGGTTTCAATCGTGATCGCAAGCATATGAACGGTACGATGTATGACGGCAAAGGCTTTGATTTTCAAGGCGTTCATTTAAATAACAGTCCGTTTGATGATCACGGCTTTGATCAAGCAGGCTTTGATGCACAAGGTTTCAATAAAAGAGGATACAACCGTGAAGGCTTTACACGCGACGGCGCACATATTAGTGAAAAGACGTATGATGAAGAAGGTTATGATCAGCACGGTTACAATCGTGACGGTTTTGACCGGGCAGGATACGATACATCGGGCTTGAATTCGCTTGGCTATGATTCGGAAGGCTATGATGCCCAAGGTTTCAATAAACATGGTATGGATCGTGAAGGCTATAATCGTGATGGTTTTAATAAAGCAGGCGTCGATCGAGAAGGTTTCGGGAAGAATGGTCGAAATCGACAAGGGTATGATAAAAAAGGTTTTAATCTACAAGGTTATGATAAGAACGGTTTTAATAAAGAAGGCTACAACCGATTCGGTTATGATCGATATGGTTTCAATCGGGATGGCAAACATGCCAATGGTACGAAATATGATACAAAAGGATTCGACTGCAATGGCTTCACTCCTCAAGGACTCCATCGAAATGGAACGGACCGGGATGATCAGGGGTATGATAAGTCGGGCTATGATGCGGACCGCTATGACCGAAAAGGCTTTAATAAACTCGGCTACGATAAACGTGGTTATGATAAATACGGTTATGATAAATCTGGATTTAGAGCGGGTTCGAAGTAAGAGAATTCCTTAGTAAAGGAAAACACCTGGCAAGTTAGAGAGTCACTCTAGCATGCCAGGTGTTTTGCGTTTATTCGTTACAACGTACACAAATACTCTTCTAACCACTGATCGGCTTCTTCTTTCGATGAAACTTCTCCATTTAGCTGACTCACTTCCAACTGTAGTAAAATCTTAGAGAATGTTGGACCTGGCTTGAGTCCCGCTTTTACTAAATCGCCACCGTTCAAATAAATTTGAAGTGTGTTGCGATTATATAAATACGCAATGACAGATTCCTGATAAGGCACATGATCAGCTACTAGAATAAACAAGATGGCTTCATCGGAGAAGTTATGCAAAAACAGATGGTAGTCTCCAGTTTGTGTGGATTCTTTCCATTGTTCATGTCGTTGTAATTCCATGACTTCTTCCAATAGCTTTTTCCTGTTTTTCCGCAACGTGAATTTCTCTGCGGCATACAAACTATTATTACAATAGAATGGTAGTAAAAAGTAATTGAACCAACTAGGTTTTTCACTGATCTTCAAATTGGAAATCTTTCGTACTTGTTCGTTGTAAAGTTGTTCTAAACTTTCAGCTGTAACGACTGAAGCATCCAGCTGTTTTTCGTTTACACCGAATTGTTGCCAAACATTCAAGTTGAACAGGCGTCGAATGACTTCTTGCGGCTTACCTTCCGTAAATAAACGGATCATCTCTTCGTTAATGCGTTGTGGTGACAAGTGGATTACTTTGTCGATCGACTCGAGTGCCAGTTTTTCTGTCTGTTCGTCCATCGAAAATTCGAAACGTTGTTCAAAGCGAACCGCTCGGAAAATGCGGGTAGGGTCTTCAACAAAACTCATATTATGCAGGATTTTGATTTTCTTCTCGCGTAGATCGTTCTGTCCGCCAAATGGATCAATCAATTCACCAAATGATTCAGCGTTTAGGCGAATGGCCATGGCATTGATCGTGAAATCACGTCGCTGCAAATCATCGCCAAGAACAGACGTCTCAATCTCGGGTAAAGCAGCAGGCTGTTCGTAATATTCGAGTCGAGACGACACGATATCAATCGATAAACCGGATGGCGTATTCCATGTCGCCGTGCCAAAGCTTTCATGTTCCATGACGTCACCGCCATACGTTTCCATCAATCTGTTGGACAGTTCAATTCCATTACCTTCCGCCACGATATCGATGTCGTAATTTGGCTTGTCCAATAAAATATCTCGTACAATCCCACCGATTAAATAAACAGGCATGTCGATGTGACTGGCTGTTTCTCCGATTTCTTTCAACTGCTGTAAAGCCTCTTCGGATAATTGCTTTTTCATTTTTTCAATCAGCTCATTAGAAGAGAGAGTGCTGGTTGCTTTTTTATCTGCCGTCATATCACTGTACAGCACTTGGATAATATTAGATCGAGTCACAATCCCAACGATTTCTCCATTCTCGATGACGGGCAACCGGCCAATGTTGTGTGTAATGACGAGTTCCTGAATTTCTTCGAGTGAAGCATCCGGTCCGATTGTGTAGAGTTTAGTCGTCATATACGCTTTGACAGGCGCATGACCAAGTCCATGGTGATTCGCTTTATCGAGATCGCGTCTAGTAATGAGACCGACTAGTTTTCCATTTTCAACGATAGGGTAGCCGGAGTGTCCGTAGCGATACATACGACGGCCAGCTTCTTCAATCGTCGTATCGGGAGTTAATGTTTTAACGGGAGAAGTCATCAACTCTTTTGCGGTAACCGCCGGGCGTAGTATCGTTTCCATGCTGCTAAGGATGTCTTCGAGAATTGCTTCCTTATTTCCTTTTTTCACCGTAGCGGAACCTGCGTGTTCGTGTCCGCCGCCCCCAAGCTTTTTTAGAATGGGTAGTAACGTGATTCGTTCTGAATTCGCACGGCCCACGACGCACACGGTGTTTTTCATTTTAACTACCGTAATCACCGCATCCGTTCCTTTAACGCTTAATACTTTCGTTGTAATTAAGGCTAGGCCGTTAACGAAACTATCCAATTCATGCGTGCTTACGGCAATCTCCAGACCGTCGACTTCATGAATTTCTGTATGTGTAAGTAGCTGATTCAATAAATCTTGCTGTTCGGATGTTAATGTTTCTTCTGCAAAACTACTGACCATTTCAAGGCTCATTCCTTGCTCGAGTAAATAGGTAGCTGCCTTCATGTCCCGGACGGTAGTGTTTGCATATGTAAATTTCCCTGTATCTGTATACAGGCCTAGTCCGAATAATGAAGCTTCAAAACTAGAAATAGCTATATTTTGTTTGCGTATTTCTTCAATAAGTAGAGTGACGGCAGCGCCAGTTAATTCCACGATGCCTTCATCATACTGCACGTCGTTTTCACCTTTTTGGTGATGGTCGTAGACGATGATTTTCCGTTTCGATGCATCGAAATCGTCAGGAAGTTTGCCTATTCTAGACAAAGATGCGACGTCGACGATAATCATTTCCGTTACTTGTTCCCAGTCTACCCGAGCGCTCGGCACCAAGTCGAAGACATCACGGTACATATTTAAGAAACGTTGAACGCGGCTTTCTAGCTTATCGGAAATAATTAGCTGTGCGTCGGGATACAATTTTTTTGCTGCAATCATCGATGCGAGCGCGTCGAAGTCTGTATTGACGTGTGAAGTAATAATTTGCACGGATCGTCCCCCCTGTTTGAAAGTTATTTAAAAGTATAAATAGAAAAGTAACCACCTTCTACGCTGACCCAGTGGAAGGTGGTTACTCTTTACGTTTGATTGCGTTTATAGGACTAGTTTATCATCATCGGCCAAAATGTTCAATTGGGTCTAGTATTTGGTACCTGCTTTATCCTATATACACACTTTCGCACGTACCAGCTTGCGGCTCATAGAAACAATGATTTTTATACTGGCCGGTAAACGGTTGCCCGTACCAAGTAGGGGGGCAGGGAGCATATGGATTAAAGTACCATAGCGCATATTGAGCGGGATGTTGTCGCCAGTTAGTTAAAGTTCGTTCAGCTAATCTTTTTTCAGATTCTCTTGCACGTTGATAAAACAAGTTTCCTTTTTGTACGGCTTCGAATGAATAATTATTACCTTGTATTTGGAAGATTACATCGTATATGGACCGCACATCATTGAAGTCCAAGCAGTCGGCTACTGCACGATTGACAATGACATTTCCGACATAGAGCATTCCTTGATTTCCTTCCGCTTCGGCTTCGGCTCTCATCATTCTAGCCATTAATGCGACATCTGAATCACGGTATTTGACTCTCGCCATAGTTTTCACCTCATTATAGTGTATGAGAACAAGTGGAAATGATGTTACATTTGGAGAAAAATCGAGGGAAATGCTTTGAAGAAAAAAACATGTTGATCGATGAGCTGATGATAGTCTGTCATCTCAAATAGTAGAGTGAAGGTTACTAGTTGGGGGAGTCGAGAATACGGATTTACACGATACATAGAACAGTTCATTTCTTCAATAGAAACGTCAATGCGAAGGAAGAAGTCTATTTCCACTAAGCTTTTATTTTGAACTGTTAGAAAATATAGTAAAATGGAAACGTTTACTATACAATTGTGGTAGAGCAGAATGAGGAGGTATGCAGATGCATGTTCCATTGGTTTTGACGCAATTTCTAGATCGGGCAGTGACGTTGTATGGAAATAAGGAAGCGATTTTTGGGGAAGAAGGACGCTCTTTTACATACGCACAGTTAAACGGCCGGGTGAATCAGTTATCACGCGGGTTACGTGACGTGGGTATTGAAAAAGGACATCACGTGGCGTATTTATGTGGCAATTCTATTGAAATGCTTGAAGGATTTTATGGACTCTATCAAGTAGGCGGCGTCATGGTGCCGTTGAATACACGATTAAAGCCTGAGGATTATGTATTCATCTTAAATCATAGTGAATCGAAGTTATTATTTGTAGACCAGGATTTATATCATCTCATTAAACCGATTGAGCACTCGCTCGATACGATAGAAAAGATTATTATTCACCATAAAGCTGATGATTTGCAAGCAGTTGATTACGATATGTGGCTCGAATCATTCTCTCCAGAATCATTTGACCGCGCAGATGTGCAAGAAGGGGATGTGTGTAGTTTACTTTATACGAGTGGCACGACAGGTAATCCAAAAGGCGTTATGCTAACGCATCGGAATAATTATTTGCATGCCATGAGTGCAATGCATCATTTGCGTGTGACCGATCATGATGTTCTCCTTCACGTGCTACCGATGTTCCATGTGAACGGCTGGGGGTCACCATTTTATTATACAGCGAACGGCGCTTCTCAAGTATGCTTACGTAAAACGTCACCACAGACTATTATCGAAGCGATTGAAAAACACAATGTGACGATCTTGCATATGGCACCGGCTGTATTGAATTTAATCTTCCAGTATTGCGAAGAACATAAGCCGACGTTCACTCATAAGATTCGAGTGATTGTTGCGGGCTCTGCTCCGCCACCGTCGTTCATCTCACGAGTCGAAAAAGAACTTGGATGGGAGTTTATTCAAGTGTACGGCATGACGGAAACGTCACCGTTAAGTTTGTTTTCTACGATTCGCTCGACGGTTCAACATTTGTCGGATGAGGAGCAGCTTCAGTTAAAAGCAAAAGCGGGCTATTCGATGATCGGTGTGGACGTTCGTTTACTTGACGACTACGGAGAAGACGTGGTGCAAGACGGTCAGCAAGTAGGTGAAATTGCGGTCCGTAGTCATGGAGTCATGAAAGGGTATTGGAAGAATAAAGAGGCGACTGATGAAGTGTTACGTAACGGCTATATGATGACGGGGGATATGGGGACGATGGATGAACACGGCTATGTCAATATCGTGGACCGAAAGAAAGACATTGTCATTAGTGGCGGTGAAAATATTTCTTCCATAGAAATCGAAGGTGTGCTCTATGACCATCCTGCTGTTTTAGACGCTGCGGTAATTGCTGTGCAGCATGAGAAGTGGGGAGAGACACCACATGCTTATATCGTATTGCGACGTGGTTCCGAAGCGACCGCGCAAGATCTTATAGACTTCACGAGATTGAAGCTAGCCCATTTTAAAGCGGTGACAGGTGTGACGTTTGTGGAGGAGCTTCCAAAAACGGCGTCAGGAAAGATCTTGAAAGTACAGCTCCGGGATGATTACTGGGATAAGCTAGGGGAAAAGGTCGTAAAGTGAATGAACCAAGTGGCGGCATTCTTTCGTTCTACTACGAGCGAAGGAGTGCTTTTTATGATGAAGAACTAGAAGAGTCACATCGGATTCTGAACAACAAAGAGTACCTGCAAAAATCTTTCTGAAAAAATTTGAAACTTTTTAAGGAATCCTCCGTCTATAGGGTGCGCAAATGATAATAGGGGGATTCACATGAAGAAAATATATAGTTGTCTGCTGTTACTTGCGAGCTTACTCCTATTTATAATGGGAAATGAAGCCAAGTGGAATTTGAATGAAGTGCCATTGTTCCATGAGCAACCAGCGACAGCTTTTGCGGAAACGATACAAAGTAAACCGTTCATTACCGAAAAAGAATTTGATCAAGTATTGACGCTGACAAACAATCAACCGATTTTTATGAAGCAAGAGAACCTTATCCGAATTGGTGAACTGCAAGCCAATCAAGCGGTTGCACTCATAGGAGAAGATGAAGAGTATTACGAAATTCGAGTAGGCAAGATGCCGGCTTTCATTCGTAAAGGTCAGGCAAAAGTAGAAAAGAACGTGATGAAAACACCTTTACATACAGAACAACTGGGTGCTGTAAAAACAGCCCAACAAACAGCCGTATATACAGAAGCGAATCTTGAAAGCACTGTTCTCATTCAATTAAGAAAAGGCTATCGCTATCCTGTCATAGAGGAAGAAAAGGACTGGTATGTTATCAAAATAGGTGAACGGGCTGGGTATATCCATAAGCCTTCAGTAGAAATGGATGAAGGTTTACCAGTACTGCTGTATCATCAAGTGCTACCCCGTAAACAGATGAAAACGGAGATTAGTACCGTTTCACTCGAGAACTTTAAAAAGCAGATGGCGTATTTGGCAGATGAGCAATTTACGACATTGACTTCACAACAGCTGTATGATTACTTGGAAGGCCGACTCATTGTGCCGGAGAAAGCATTAATTATTACATTTGATGATGGTTTATTGTCATCCAAAGAATATGCCTATCCTATCTTGAAACAATATGGCTTTACTTCGTCTCAGCATATTATTTCATCTCGTATGGATCGAGATAAAGACGGTCCACCATTTGACGGTGGGGGACTTCTGAAGTATTTGACTGTGGAAGACCTTATCGAAATGAAAGATGTATTTCAGTTCGAAGCCCATACATGTGCATTGCATGAACTAGGTAGAGAAAGTGGAGTAGGCTTAGTATTCGAACATACAGAACAAGAAATCATGGAAGACTTACAGAAGAATTTACAACACGTGCCTTCAGCCGTTTCCATCGCCTACCCATATGGACAATACAATGAAGAGTTCATCGCGGCGGCGAAAGATGTAGGATTACTGATCGGCTATACAACAGTCGAAGGTTATGCCAACAGGGATCAATCCAATTACGAAGTGAACCGCTTTGGCATGACAGAAAAAAGGTCATTTAAGGATTTTGCAACATATGTTGACGGAGACATGAGATGGCCATAGAAGAGAGTGACTAGCCAGATGAATGAAATGGATCAAATCATGAATGAACATTCGCGTTATTTAGTACGTATCGCTTATTTATACGTGAAAAACTGGTCAACTGCGGAAGACGTCGTGCAAGAAGTATTCGTGACGTATTTCCAGAAGAGTGACCAGTTCCGAAATGAAGCGTCTATTAAAACGTACTTAACTAAAATGACCGCTAATCGTGCAAAGGATTATTTGCGCTCCTGGAAGCATAAGAAAGAGGTAGTGTTCGAGACAATTTTTGTATCTTCCAAAAGCTCGGAACAACAATTACTGGAGAAAGAGCAGCTAGCTTCACTTGAAAAGCATTTATTCCAGCTGCCTTTGAAATACCGCGAGCCATTACTTTTATATTATTATGACGAACAATCGATTGCGGAGATCGCAGAATTTCTTGGACTCAATGAAAATACTGTCAAGACTCGGTTACGAAGAGCCAAGTTGCAACTCAAGGATTTTTTTGCGGAAGAGGAGGTAGAAACCAATGAATGATTTCAAACAAAAACTGGACCACATGATGGGAGATACAACGGAACAGGAACGACGAATCAAACAACGGGTACATGAAACGCTTCAACCTTCGCAAAGCAGGCGATTTTCTTGGCAAGCGCTGCTGGTCACGGCGGCACTACCGGTAGTGGCTTTGTTGTTAGTGTTTAACCTAGTTTCAGATAATCAATTCTCTTCTGATCAAGGTCCAGGAACGCCGTATGATCCACTTGATGATATGGCTATCATTTCTGCTTTACAAAAGAAAGATCAGCTATCTGCTATTGATTACGAAGAATTTTCTTCATTACCTGTAGTAAAGAAAGTGGACGGTCTATTATATGTCGATGACGAATCCTTTTCATTACAGTGGAGTCCGGATACGTATCATCCCGTTATAGAACGTAAGGCAGATCTGTATGATGCTTCGGTCTATGAACTCGGGGATGTGGTACGCACATTTACGAATACGAATAGTCACTTGCCTACGTATACAGGTGTCTATTATGAAGTCGTAGCGGTTCCTGGAGACCGAGTTGTGCTGCAAAATGGCAAGCTGCACGTCAACGGTCACGAGTTATCCTCCGAATTGATGGATCGGTATAAGAAACAAAATATCACCATTGCTGGCGGTTATGATCAGCTGTTAAACGCTAGGGAATACCTGTTATTGAACCATTTCCCGGCAAAAGACACTGTGCAAGGAGCGACGATCACGCCTGTACACAAAATTTATGGTGAACTAATTGGCGTGGCAACCGAAGAAAAAACTGAATCTATCTATATAGATTATCTGACTGACCAACTCAAGAGCGACTATACAGCTGAGCAGTACTTTGATTTATATTTATATGACCAGCTAACAGGATTGGATAAACTGCCTGAATCCGAGTTCTTCGCACAAACGAGTCGAATTGGAGAGCTATTCCTTGAGGCGGCGTATCGTCGAGCGATTCCGATTGCCGATGATAAAGTAGAAATTCGTTATCAATATGGTCGTGAAGGCGTCGTGGAGCAAGTGTTCACTATGGGAAGGGATACAAGCTCCGGTCAATGGATAGTGGAAAAATAATGTACAGCACTCTGTAAAGGAGGTGATGCATACGTCTTTCACGCAAACCAGGTTGGCATTTGTTTAGCACAAGCCGTCAACCAACCGCTCGCTTATAGAGCCAGCCTGGTTTTTACTAGTTAAGAAAATGGGAAGCATTATGGGAGTAAGAAATAGAAAAGACATCAGACCGGCAACTGTTTTGCATAAGCCGTCAACCAACCGCTCGCTATATAGAGCCGGTCTGGTGTTTATACATACTGGATGTTACGGATACGGAACTCGTTCTGTTTGATCAAAAAGGCAAGAATTTCAATTTAAAAGTTAACAAAGAAGTGCCTAGACTTTCCTCTTTGCATGAGGAGATGTATGATGAAATACTAAACGTATAAACTCATATTAGGAGATGATACTATGGCACTCAGTAGAAAAGAGTACTTACAGAAAATCATTGGATTACATGAACGCTTAATCATAGCGTCAGAAGAGTACGAAGGCATTTCCGAACAATTCATTTTAAAACAAGAGTTGGATATACCAGCGATGAAAGAACAATGGTTAGTGAAAGTAGAAGAGTTCAAGCAGATCCTCGCTGACATGAATGCTTTGGAAGTTCCGAATGCCTTTGAAACGGAAGGCAATGAACTGAAAGAAGCCTATACCGTATTCGTCGATTGTGTAGAAGAGAAGACGGAGAAGTTTAGCGTGGAAGCGATGGAGAGCGGGGAGCTCGATGTCCTACAGTCGAAGGAACAGCACGCCGCGGAAGATATGGAAGATTTGATTGAAAGTATGTTCCAGAAATAAGTTCTGAAAACATAAAGAAAATCTCAAACGGCAGACAGGTTTTTAATAAAACTTGTCTGTTGTTTTTTATTGATGAAAAAATGGAATGTGGCAAGTGCCTTGCCTTCACTTGAGATAGCTTCAAAGGGTAGGAGTTTTGATTGTCTTTCATGTAGGTACGACGAGGTGATAAAAATAGTCTACTCAGCCGAGTGTTTTGCTCCATTCCAATCGAGCGTTTTGTTACCAGCAATAACCTAAGCACTTAAGCAAACTACAAAATAGATAAAGTGCGTGTGGAAAAAATATTTCCACACCCTGTATTCTTTTCTCTTTCTGACTCTATATAGTGTGCAAAGGAGGCGTTACCTATGACACTTAATAATCCGCTTAGATTCATGGTTCAAACAGAATTAGACGCAGCGGCATTAATGAATCATTAAAACATCATCCGCAGTGGTGAGCAGTTGATCATTTTTCGAGTAATCAACACTTCTTCTAGATAGCTCTACCGTTTTGACCACGTAGTGATCTTTTGCGAATACGAGTAAAAACAGATCATCTCTATATTCAATTCCTTGCGTACTCCCTTTTAATTTACTATTCAGTGAGCCTTCAATCATTTCTTTCGAAGTATAGGGACCGTAAACCATCGCCTTGTTCCACTCGAAATCGGTTAGAGACGTTAAGGAGATTTCGGTTACACCGTTCCTTGCTAATTCTTCAATTCTTTTAGCAAGCAAAGGGTCTTCAGTTGCGCGATGAAGAAAAAACGTATTACATACTAGTAAAAACAAAGTGGCAAAGACAACCCAAATAATTTTCTTCTTCCACATATAGAGCACCCCTTCAGTAGGTGAGTAGTATAGATAACGTTGGAAATAGAAAAAGGTTGCTCGATAAAGTATTTGAAAAAAGGGGGGATGCTCCCCATTAGCAAATTTAGGTAGTGGATGTATAATGGATACAAGAAGTATAATTTGGAGGCAATCAATATGAGCACAACAAAAATTATGAATGAAATGAAGAAATTAATAGAGGCAGATCCGTCACTTGCGATTAGTGAATGGAAAGGAACGTGCCATTATGTAGTAGGGGAAATGATGTCGCTCGAAACGAAAGATCTACAAGAGATTGATCTGAAAGGTATTGCGAAGCCAGGAGAAAAACAAGTCATGCCGATTGAACTATTAATCGCCGCGGCAACTACTAGTTTTGGTGTTACATTTCATTTAGAAGCCTATAATCAGGGTGTGACGGTGGATAGAGCAGAGATCGTTTTCACTGGCGTATGCGATAAAGCCCCATTTCTAGGAATTCAAAGCGGCAATAGCGGTATTATGAAACCGATGATCGTTTTATCTGCTGAGTCTACTACGAATAAAGGACAACTAGCAGAGATCGCGGCTATTGCGGTTGAACGTTCACCGATCCTTTCAAGTTTGAAGGAAGAAGTTATATTGCATATTAAATGATTTCATAGAGATATAAGATATGTATATACAAAAAACGCCATCACCTTGTCAATTCAGATTAGGTGATGGCGTTTTTATTCACTCAGAACTCAAGCGTTCTTTTCAAGTGGTTTAGCAGCGATATTGCCGCCTTCTTTTAAGTACTTAATCATGCCTTCCGCTGCGCGATAAGCGAATGCACCAATCGTAACGGTCGGGTTGTAATTACTGTTATGTGGGAATGAGGACCCGCCTACGACGAATAGGTTTTCCATATCCCACATTTGTGAGTAGGTGTTGACTGCGGAGTTTTCAGGAGAAGCTCCCATGATGGCACCACCGAAGAAGTGATCCGTATAGAATTTATGGTCAAATACCGTATCGTCTTTCACCACGTCGACGTTCATTTTGTCTGCACCCATTTCTTTCATGATCTCTTCACAACGTGCGACGCCTGCTTTCGCACGTGCGATGTCTTGTTTTGCATATTCAACGGTGACACGAAGAAGTGGATTGCCGAGTGCATCTTTATATGTTGGGTCCAGATCCATATACGTATTCTTGTTCGGCAAGAAGCCACTTTGTGGTGTGATGAATAGGTTACGATTATAATATTTTATTGAATTCTTTTTAAATTCTTTACCCCAACCAGGTGTATCATATGGAACTGCGTTATTGGCAATAGGACGTGAACCAAGTTGACTGTAGTGCACTTCATAGCCATGCAAGAAGTCTAGGTTCGTGTGATCTTCATTGTCCCCACTGAAGTCATCGATCGTCGCACCCATACCACCAGCACCCATGAAGTTATTGAACTTCTTGTCTTCAAAGAATCCGCGAGCGCCAATATACGTTGACAAGTTGTTGAAGTGACCTGTGAAGTTCTTGCCGATGATGCCTTGTCCTGTTTTCGGGTCGTATGGCTGTCCAATTTTAGAGTGTAACAACAATTTCGTGTTCGTAAAGACGAAACCTGCAAGTACTACGATATCTGCTAGTTGTTCGAATTCTTCTCCAGTCGTTGTATCGGTATAGATTAATCCGTTCGCTTTCTTTCCATCGTGGCTTACTCGATTCACGAATGCGTCATTACGGATTTCCATCTTACCTGTTTTATGTGCCGTCTTGAGTACCGTACCGATCGGATCCGCTTTCGCTCCAAAGTCACAACCATACTCTTCACAAAATGCACAGTATACGCACCCGTTGATGGTTTCACCGTCCGGATTGGTGTACGTTTTTGAAGCATTCGCAGACGGAATACGATAAGGGTGGTAACCGAGCGCTTTCGTTGCTTTGGTGAACAGACGAATATTCGGCGTTTCCTTCATTGGCGGATTGGGGTACTTATCGGAACGTGGAGGACCAATTGGGTTTTCTTCGCCTGAGATGGCAGCTGTTTTTTCATATTGATCATAATATGGCTCGAGCTCATCATATGTAATCCCCCAATCCTGAATTGTCGATTCTTTAGGGATTTTATCTTTACCATAGCGCTCTACAGTCTTACTGTAAATTTCGAAATCATATGGCAACCAGCGGAAAGCTATCCCGTTCCAATGTACACCTGCGCCTCCCGTATGGTTTCCAAGACGTGCATTCATATTATTCCGAACCGGTATTGCTTCTTTGCTCATGGAGTTACGAGAAGTAATCGTGTCCTTATTCAATTCTTGCATGAGATCATACCGTTTAGAATAGCGCAGTTCGTCTTTCGTGCCAATATAGTCTTCATGCTTTTTATTTTTACCTCGTTCCAATATGACCACATTATATCCAGCTTTCGTAAGTTCAGCAGCCGCGATTCCTCCGACCCAACCTGAACCTACGATGACTGCATCTACTTTTTCAAGTTTTTTAACCATTGCATATCCTCCTCACGGTTTCTATTTTTAGTGACCTTGGTAATCTCTCAGACTGACGGGATCTAGCTTTACAAATTCATCTGATTCAATATAGTTGGAGTAGGAAGCCACTGCGCCCGGAAACTCTTTCATTTTCCAGCCCTCCATATTGAGATTGCCACCGTATAATGGATCGCAGTAAGCGCCTTCTAATGTTGCTTGTTTTAACAGAATGAAAAACTCAGAAGCTTTAACACCTTTCATCTTCACTTTGTTTGCTTCGACGTCCGTCATGATTTCTATTTGTTGCTCTTCAGTTGCTTGATCAAATGTGACTCCGAAACGCTTTTGACTTTCTTCGTCCATTTTACGTAATCCTAGCAAGAAGATCATGCCACGATCCAAAATCGACTGTTCTCCGCCTGGCCCTGCAGTTTGATCGGCTTCCTTCAAGTCAATCGCGTATGGAGCATGTCGGTAATCGTATGCATTGACACCCCAGCGGCCTGCTAGTTGTTTGTCGATATAATAAGGCACACCTAGTTTAATGGCGCCTGGACCGAGTTCGTCTTCAGGTAAAATCTGTTCTGTTGCTGCATGTAATACTTTGAAATCTTGATGACGTGTGAAAAACTGACGGGCTTGCGTTACTTCGACACCTTTATTGCTTTCGTTTACAGCTGTTTTGTTATGTTGATCATTTTTCTTATCCAAACCGCCTGAGATTAGACCTCCGAAAAGTGATCCACCGACGAGTCCACCAGCTACGAGTCCAGTATTTTTCAGGAAATTTCTCCGGCTACTATCTTGTTCGTGTTGCGGTTTGCCATTTACGTCTTTGGGTGGTTGTTGATCGGCCATCCAAACTCCTCCTTATACATAAAAATTTCATTGATCAGTAAACTGAATACCGGGATTTTTGCATAAACTCTACTGTTTTATCCTTCCCTTATTTATCATATTTAGACAACATCATAATCATTTAACATATTTTTATTGAGTTTTTTGATTTTGTAAGTGAAGAAGTAGTAGACTGTAATACAGTGTCGCTTTGTATGTTATCAAGTAAAACTATTCAAGTACGTTAGGTTGGAATAAATGATGTACTAAAAAACGAGCAATAATATACAGGAGTTAGTTGTGGGAAAATCACTTTATGTATTGCGTCATACGAAACGAAGGAGGATCTTAATGAAAGTAAAAATGGCTATTCTTCTATGTACAACCATTCTTATGTTAAGTGGCTGCAATAAGAAGATCGAAACGAATATGTCCGAAACTATGCCAGACTTTGAATTTACTACACAGGACGACCAACCGCTTGGCTTGAAGGATTTAAAAGGCGACTGGTGGATTGCTTATTTCTCCTATACCAACTGCATCACCGTATGCCCAAGAACGACCGCTAATATGGTCGGTGTTCAAGAGAGATTAAAGGAAGAGGGTTTGGAACCTCGTATTATCTCATTCGGTATAGATCCTGAAAATGATACACCCGAAGTATTAAGGAACTATGCTGCAGATTTTGGAGCAGATCTCCGTACGATGAGTTTTTTGACAGGTTATGATTTTGAAACGATTCAGGAATTATCAAGAAATACCTTCCTTTCTATATTGGAAAGTGGAGCTTTAGACCAACGTGCGCATAGCTATTATTTTTATTTAGTTAATCCTGACGGTGAAATTGTGAAAAGATATGATGGCCTAACAGCGACGGAGAATGAATTGTTGATAGAGGATGTAAAGACCGTGTTAGGGAAATAAAGAAATACGTCAAAAATAACGCCTTTCTAATCACTTGATTAGAAAGGCGTTATTTGTTTTATCTACTTACCATTTCGGTACACCGACATGGTTTTCTACCCATTCTTCCGTGTAATGAATGGTTGTATTGGCTTTATTAAGAGGAACGACTTTAAAGCGCTTCTCTTGATCTTTAATGACGCCAGTCGGGAAGAAGCGTGGATCTTCGATAGTTACAGTCTTTTGATCACCCGTTTGTTCTTTCGTTACAGACAGTCTCGCGATTCCACCGAAGTTTGTATAATCGAACGGTTGGGCAGAATAGAAATTGCCGAGCGAGAAGAATACTTTAGTATTTCCTACTTCTCCATAGCGTTGTAAAACATGTGGGTGATGTCCGAATAGTACATCAGCACCCGCATCCGAAACGAATTGTGCAAGTTCCGCTTGATCTTCGGACGTTTCGAGTTGATACTCGGGACCCCAATGTAAGGATACGATCGTCACGTCTACCTTTGGCTTCATTTGCTGAATTTCATTTTCCATTCGTTCACGATCAATATAGTTGACCAAGTACTCTTTGTCTTGCAAGTCTAGCTTTACATTTGTACCGTACGTATAAGCGAGTACACCGATTTTGATACCGTTAACTTCGACAATCCGTTCTGTTTTGCGGTCTTTAAAAGATTCATAAGCCCCTACATACTGCATGCCATATTGTTGCGCATGTTCAATCGCCTTGCGCACACCATTTTCCCCTTTGTCGAATGTGTGATTGTTGGCGAATGAAACCATATCAACACCAACATCTTGTAAAGCGGGGAGTATATGTTTTGGACTGTTGAATTTTGGATAGGTAGATAAACCAAGTTCGACACCGCCAGGCATAGATTCCTGATTGGCCAAGAGAAAGTCAATACTAGCCATCTTCTCTTTTACCGCTTCGAATGCAAAATCGAAGTTAGGATATGTATAAATTGGATTATGTAATAATACATCGCCAACCATACCGATTGTCGCCGTATGAATAATCGTTTCTTCTAGTTTTTGATCTGATTCTACTTCAGTCAATTTTTCAGACGTATCTTTGGCCGCATTCTGTGGTGTTTGCACATCCGTTTTAGTCGATAATGCAAATTCTCTATTATTCCAATCGTTCCATAAAATTAGACCACCTATAATCCAAATAAAACCTAGTGATGCAACAAGCCATTTTCTGTTCACAAAAATCTCTCCATATCTATAATGACTATTTCTTGTCAGTCTCTAAAACTAACGATAGCACACTAGTAGAATAGTAAACAATGAAATTTGTAAATTGTAATAATATATTATTTTTCTCTACTTTTATAGATAAAAAACGCCATACATCGACATGGGAATCGAGGCATGGCGTAGTTTCTTTAAACCTGTACGTTTGTTTGAGGCAAGACTTTCTGTTCTTCACTATCCTTCGTCGGCTTCTTCGACCAAATCGTCGCAAGAATGGGACCAGAGATATTATGCCAGATCGCACCCCAAACACTTGGAAGTGCGGCAAGTGGACCGAAGTGCGCAGTTGCGAGTGCAACGCCAAGTCCCGAGTTTTGCATGCCGACTTCGAGTGAAATTGCCCGTCTGTCGTTTTCGTTCAATCCGAGACCAAGTGCAATCAAATAACCGAGAAGTAATCCGATCCCGTTATGCAAGAATACGGCGATGAATACGATTAGACCTGAGCTTGCGACATTGCCTGTGTTGGCGGAAGTAACTGCAGCGACAATGATCAGGATCGCAACAACTGAAATGATCGGTACGACCGATACACTTTTCGCAACCGCTTGCGGGAAAAATCGTTGAATGAGTAGTCCTAGCACAATGGGAATGATGATGACTTGGACGATTGACTTAAACATCGACAACGCATCTACGGGTAGCCATTGACCGGCTAACACTAGTAATAATAGCGGCGTGACAAGTGGTGCCAATAGAGTGGAAAGGGATGTCATCGCAACAGATAATGCAAGATTTCCTTTCGCTAGATAGACCATGACGTTTGAAGCAGTGCCCCCTGGAACAGATCCTAGCAATACAAGACCAGCTGCTAGTTCAGGAGGTAGCTTCAATAAATAAGCAAGACCGAAAGCAGCGAGTGGCATCACAACAAATTGAGCGGCTACGCCAATGATTACAGGTAGTGGATTGGTCAAAATGATTTTGAAGTCCACTGCACGTAACGTCAGTCCCATTCCGAACATGACAACACCGAGTAAAATCGTGATATATGCACCCAATCCGAGGAAAGGATTTGGAAACAGGAACGCGATCACAGCGACCAGGATGACCCAAAATGCAAAGTACTTTCCGGCGATAGAGCCGATTGTTTCGAGTGCTTTCATCGTTTCGTCACCTCGGAATCAAGGTGAAAAATTTTATTTGGATTGAGTAAGTGATCCGGGTCGAGAGCTCGTTTGATTTTCTGCATGACAAGAAGTGCAGCGCCATGTTCTTGTTGCTGGTATTTCTGTTTGCCGATTCCGACGCCGTGCTCTCCGGTACATGTACCGCCACGTTCCAGTGCATAGCGAACGATTTTTTCGTTTAGTTCGTCGGCTTTCGCTAGTTCCGCTGGATCATTCATATCCATCATCAGCAATACGTGGAAGTTGCCATCGCCTACGTGGCCAACGATTCCCCCTGGCATTTCAAGTGACTCGACTACTTCACGTGCATGATTGACCGCGTCCGCCAGTTCGGAAATCGGTAGGCAGACGTCTGTGACCATGAGTTTTTTGCCGGGATTTCCATGAATATAGGCATAGGCCAGATTGTGACGAGCTTCCCATAGTCGATTGCGTTCTGCATTGTCGGTTTCAAATTCGATAGTTGTGCACTGATGATCTGCAACAATTTCTTTTGTAAATTCGACATCTTGTTGTAACCCCGCTTCATTGCCATGGAATTCCAGGAACAATGTGGGCTTTTCTTGATAATGCGTTTCACTGAAGATATTCGCTTGTTTAATAGAAGGCTCATCCACCAATTCTACCCGTGCAATCGGAATGCCTGCTTGCAAGATAGAAACGACTGCCTCAACTGCGTCATGTACGGTAGGGAACGAGGCACGGGCGGCTGTTATGAATTCAGGAATACCATATACGCGTAGTGTCAGCTCAGTGAAGCAACCGAGTGTTCCTTCTGAGCCAACAAATAATCCGTTTAAATGAAGTCCAGATGCAGATTTAGCCGCTTTATTACCGGTATGGATGACCGTGCCATCTGCTAAGACCACTTCGAGGTCACGTACTTGATCGCGCATGACGCCGTATTTGACGGAAGTCGTGCCGCTAGCATTCGTTGCCGCCATGCCGCCAAGTGTCGCGTCTGCCCCTGGATCGACAGAGAAAAACAATCCATGTTTCTTCAGTTCTTTATTTAATTGAGTACGTGTGACGCCTGGTTGGACCGTAACGAGGAAATCTTCCGCGCGTACGTCTAGAATCGCGTTCATGTTTGAAAAATCTATTGTGATGCCCCCATTATCGGGAATAACACTACCTTCTAGGCTCGAGCCGAGTCCGAATGGTATGACCGCTACGTTACACTCTTTCGATACGCGCATAATTTTAACTACATCGTCAGTGCAAGAAGGGAACACGACAATATCAGGTAATTTCATCGTATGGTAGGATTCGTCTTTTCCGTGGAGTTCACGCACGGTTTCGTTGATGGTCACTTGTTGTTCGGTTAATACGTCTTGTAAAGCCTGGACGATTTTTTCAGTAGTCATTGTCATAGTTGTTCTCTCCTTAAAGGTGAATTAGTGATGGTGAAAGTAGTTCTACTGATTGGAATTTTATAACTAGTGTATCGGACATTATACTATTATACTTATTAATCTGAATAATTCAACGATAGTTCACTCATTTTGCTATTTTTATTCAATGTTTCATAAGCATAAAAACTATATTCACGCATGTTCGAAGGCCTATCTGACTAGCAGTAACCTTTCATATGAATAAAGGAACGCAAAAATAACTGACTGTTTTGTTTGTATTCTTATTAACACATACAAATGATGAACAGGCTTTGGCTAAGGAGTGTGTGAAATGAATACGATTTTGTTTGTGGAAACCACGAAGAGTGGTTCGAGCAGAGAAGCTATAAAGGCGGCAGAAAGGTTAGGCTACGCCACGGTGTTGTTAACCGAGAATGCGAGATTTATCGATCAAAGAGAGGAGTTTCCGGAAGTTACGCAAATGATTCATATTGATCGCATAACGGAAGAAGCAATCCGAGAACATATTTATGCAATACAGAAGTTGGGATTAAAGCTGAAAGGGATTTTTAGTTTTGTAGATCCATTTGTATCGATGACCGCGCATCTCGCAAATGAATTTTGCCAAGCAGGAATTTCTGCTGATGCCTATTTGAAAATGGAGGATAAAGTGTTAACTAGAACAGCATTGGCTCAAAACGAAGTGACACCCAAATTTATGGTTTTTGAGCCAACGACAGATTTGAAGCAGTTCATCAGCGAGCAAGAGACATTTCCCCTTATCATCAAATCGCCACTGTCAAAGGCGTCAAGAGATGTGTACCTCGTAGAAGATCGAAGAGAAATGACGCGTGTCATGAAAAGTATGTTGAAAAACTATCCATCTCAGCAGATTGTCATTGAAGAGTATTTGGACGGCCCACAGTATTTGGTTGAACTTGTGGTAGTGGAAGGAGAGCTCCATCTAGTTGCGGTAATTAAACAGGATATCCAAAAAGACTTGAAGTTCATCATTACCGGTTATGATATTCAGCTATCACTAGAGAGCAAGCTATATGCCAAGCTTGTTAGCGCAGTGGAATCGATTTGTAACGACCTCGGAGCAAAAAATGTCGCCTGTCATCTCGAGTTACGATATGTCAGGGATACCTGGAAGTTGATTGAGTTGAATCCACGAATATCGGGTGGCGCCATGAATCGCATGATCGAAGAGGCCTTTGGTATTAATTTGATGGAAGAGACGTTAAAGCTCTTTATGGGTGAAGAAATCAATTTGAAAAGAAGACACGAACATCATATCTATACGCATTATATTACCGTGAACACGTATGGCACGCTGTTGAAAGTGACAGGGAAAAATTATGCAATGAAGCGTGAAGGCGTGCGGGAGGTCTACGTGAAACCACGTAAAGGTACATTCATGACACCGCCGATATCAATGGGCAGTCGGTATGGCTATGTCATAGCTTCTGGTGATACCGCATCAAAAGCGAAACGAAATGCCATGCATGCCGCAAAGAATATCAAGTTTTATATAGAATCTAATGAGGAGTGAGAGCAGATGGTTACAGTGGGGATGTTGCATTCAAGGAAACACCCGAGCAAAGTAGATAAAGCCTTTGCCTGGGCAGCCGTTGCTAAAATGGAAGGAGTGGATTTTTACTACTTTTCGCCACAAGGCGTTAATTTTGAAGCGAACGTAATCTCGGGTTATGTATATGAAGAAGGTCAGTGGATAGAACAAGACATGAAGTTTCCCGATGTCATATACAATGCTTGCGGCATGAAGACCGATGAGGACATTGATGTCTACACTAAATTAAGTAAGATTGTTCCTTTCACTTCACACTCTGTCGGCAATAAAATGAGTGTCTATAGAAGGATCAGTAAAATGCCCGAATTTGTAGATTATTTAATCCCGTCGATACGGATTGATCAACCTGAAGATGTGTTAGACACTATGAAGAAATATAAAAAAGTGATTATGAAACCAGTATCCGGCAGTCAAGGAAGGGGGATTTGGTTCATCGAGCAAGATGGAGAGCGTTTCCATACGATAATTGATACGGAACAGACGACCCAAAATCGCGAACAACTACTTTCCAGTATTCAAGACTTACTCCGTGAGCAAGCTTACTTGGTCCAGCCGTATATATCCTGCCGAACGAAAGACGGGAATCCCTATGATTTCAGACTACATGTTCAGAAAGATGGGGAAGGAAAATGGATGATTTCGATCATTTACCCCCGGATCGGTACGATGGATAGAGTGACGAGTAATCTTGCTCGTGGAGGCAGTATGGGGACGTTTCGATCGTTTTTAGAAAGGGAATTTGGCGATGAACGAAGGAATATGAGACAGACTTTAGAGAAGTTTGCTGACCGTTTCACCAATGAATTCGAAAGTACTTACGACATAGAATTTGATGAGCTCGGAATTGATATAGGTGTCGACGAAAATAATAAGCTTTGGATATTCGAAGTGAATTGGAGACCAGGAAATGAGGAACTCGCATTTACTATAGCGAAAAACCTTGTTCCTTATGCCGTGTATGTTGCCAATCAACATAAATCGACCTGATGTTTATTCCAAGCATTATCCATTGATGTCTGTCCGCACCTAACCTTTCTTAGGGCTTTGTCATATATATAGTAGAAACGTATAGGAAGGGTAGGTGAAAAAATGAATAACCCAAGTGCAATTTGTATTGCGATGAAAAGATTACTAAAAGAACAAGAGTTGATGGCTACATTCTGTCAAGGATTTCAATACGTCTGTTCGTTTCCTGTCTTCGATACGATACCCTTTACACTTCACGACTGCGAATTACACACACCATTTAGCGCCCATTATAAATGTATAAAGACCCCTTATTTCAGATTGGAAAAATTCGATATAGACACATGCTGTGCAACCTTAACTTTACTGGAGCCAGTCGATATGGAAGGCAACCCAGTAGACATTTGCGAAGAATTTTACTCCCTTCGGAAGACGAAAAGCTGTATTATAGTCAATATCAATTGTTTTTGCACCATCACACCACTTTCTCCTAAGCTAGTTGATAAAAAATTACCTACTATTGAACCGAAAAAATAAATACAAACTAACAGGTGAACTTATATGCACAATATAATTAGAAAACAACTGTTTGAACAAATAGATACTGACTATCAGAAGTTTTCATCCACACTCATACCGACGAATGAAAATATTCTTGGCGTGCGAATGCCAGCACTTCGTAAACTTGCAAAAGGGATTGCAAAAGATGATTGGCGGACGTATCTACAGACAGCCAATGATGAGTATTTTGAAGAAGTGATGTTACAAGGCTTAGTTATTGGTTACGTAAAAGCAGATGTCGAAGAGCTTTTGACGTACGTAGCAAAATTTGTTCCGAAAATAGATAACTGGTCCGTTTGCGATAGTTTTTGTTCGGGGTTGAAAATGACCAAACAACATAAGGAACGTGTTTGGTCATTCCTCCAACCATATGTAGTTTCGGAGAAAGAATATGAACTTCGCTTCGGTATTGTCATGTCGCTCGTTTATTATATTGACCCCGACTATATCGACAGAGTACTCGGCTTGCTAGATCGTGTGCACCATGAAGGATATTATGTCAAAATGGCAGTTGCTTGGGCGTTGTCTAGTTATTTTGTAAAGTTGCCTGACCCCACACTACATTATTTGGCTGGGAAAAATTCATTGGATGTATTTACGTATAATAAAGCGTTACAGAAAATCATAGAGTCGACGCGTGTAGATCAAGAGACGAAGAAGGTACTTCGCAGTATGAAAAGGCGCTGACAAAAACCTAGTCTTGTGACTAGGTTTTTAGTTGTGAATACGGCTTTACAAAAAGCTGTTATTCAGATCGTAAAGTATAAAGAAAAGTATGGAGCTCGATAAAAAATAAGAGAAACCTGACAAATCGTCAGGCTTCTCTTAGAACAATTTCTAATCGCTACATTTCAATTCACATACATCTGAATGAATCGATTTTTTGCAAGTCTAACCCATAATATTCCCAGCGGTACCGTCGTGGATCCCATCGATACCCAGCAATTGAAGTTCTGCCAACGAATGTCGGGTAGTACCAGAACCCTTTGTTTCGCGAAGTCCATACATACGTATAACGGTACAAGCAGCCTGCTATGCCGCCCGGATCAACTGCGCGTAGTTGAGCGTCGGGATAGCTCGGTATTTGATTTGGAGGAGCGGAAGTCGGTGCACTTTGCTGTGGATGACCTCCTGGCTGTCCATGGTGATGGGGGTCTTGGTGATGACCGTGGTTGTCATGCTGTTGATGATGTCCTGGATATCCATGCTGGCCAGGGTACCCCGAGTGCCCCGGATAGGCGGGTTGATGAGGATAATTTGGATAACCGGGCTGATGTTGCTGTGGATACCCTGGATAACCAGGCGGCCATTGCGGATTTTGTTGATTGGGTGGCGGGTATCCTGGATATCCACTTGGCCACCCCTGTTGTTGTTGTTGTTGTTGGCCATATTGTGGGTGATACTGTTGATGGTGTGCTTCATTCTGCTGACCTGGGTATCCGTCAGGTAGCTTCGGATACCACATGCCTTCATCCTGCTGATTCAAACGATCACTCCTTCATTTAGACTAATTTCACACACAACGAAACTGATCAATACGTTGCAAATCAATGCCTATATACTCCCAGCGGAATCTGCGTGAATTCCACTGAAACCCTGCGACAGATTGTCGACCGACAAATGTCGGATAAAACCAGAATCCATTACGTCGTGAAGTCCATACATACGTAAAGCGATACAAACAACCTGCGATGGCACCTGGGTCTACCGCGAACATCTGAAATTCTGGATAGCTCGGTATTTGATTTGGTGGCGGGGAAGTAGGGGCTACCGCCTGACCACCTTGATTTGGCGATCCCGGATTCCCTGGCCGACCTGGTTGCTGTCCAGGGAAATTCGGTTGCTGTGGAAAGCTCGGTGATCCAGGGAAGCCGGGCATACTCGGAAACCATTGCATACCTGGGAACCAAGGTTGCCATGAAGAAAACGATTGTGCTGTGGAGAAGCCTTGCGGATCAGCACCTTGCCAATATGGATCTGTATATTGCGGATACCTCATAAATTCATCTTGTGGATTCAACTTTTTACGCCTCCTTTTCTATTCGTTTTATCATATGCAGTCTGTTGGTTATTTGACCTTATTATCTCTTCGTTCGACAGCTGTGCTAAACTAAAGACAAAGGAAGTGGAATAGAATGAATGAAAATAAATCGCATATTTTAGTAGTGGATGGAATGGCATTGTTATTCCGTTCATTTTTTGCGACGGCACATAGCGGACAGTTTTTCCGCAATGCATCGGATGTACCAACGAATGGCGTGCAAGGATTTGCACGACATACGATGAGTGCCATTTCGATTTTCCAGCCGACACATTTGGCGGTGTGTTGGGATATGGGATCCAAAACATTCCGTAATGAATTATTCGCAGACTATAAAGCGCATCGCCCCGCACCTGCACCGGAATTAATTCCCCAGTTCGATATGGCAAGGGAAGTGTCGGAAACACTAGGGTGGAAGAGTTATGGAATCAAGAATATGGAAGCGGATGATCTGATTGGTTCGCTGATTGAAACGTGGAAAGAAGAAGCGAAATTGACAGTAGTGTCGGGAGACAAAGATTTACTACAGTTACTCCAGCCGAATGTGTCGATTGCGCTGACGAAAAAAGGCTTCACGCAGTATGATGAATACACGGAAGCTCGTTTTATAGAAGAGTATGGAATTACTCCTAAGCAATTCATTGACATGAAAGCATTTACTGGGGATTCTAGTGACGGCTACCCTGGAGTGAAGGGGATTGGGCCAAAGACGGCATTGAAGCTCATACAGGAGTATGGTTCGGTCGATGGTGTGCTCGCGGCAAGAGAAAGATTAACAGCCGGTGTCCAGAAGAAGCTAAATGCAGAAGAGGAAATGCTCATGATTTCGAAGGAGCTTGCAACCATTCATTGTGAAATCAAACTCGATGATCCTTTAGAAGAATTGATCATTCCCGAGTTCACTGCAGAAACAGCTAACGTGATGGACGAACTAGGATATTCCATGATTGCTAAACAAGGATTACCTGATTCACCGTTTTAACGGTTCGATCTTAACAAACGTCAAAATCTTTTTATTCGGTTCATAGGGAATGGAGCGTACACGACTCGCGCGCTTTCTGCCACCGTGGTCATGAACGAGTACATGCAGTTGATTCTCTACATATTCATACCCGACCATCACGACCCAATGATAATCAAATGAAAAACGACTACACCATTTGAACTTGAACCACTTATCAAATTTTACCGCAACGGGACGGTCTTCATCGATCTGTTCAATCGCCTGCTGCACATGACAAACTTTCACATGCCATTGCGAGCCGAGCAATCGGTTCAGCTGACGAACAAAGCGCCAAGTAGGCAAACCAATCTTCGTACTACCTAATGTTCGATATAGCTCATTAATAGAAGGAATTGGTCCAGAGGGAAAGAAATGACGCAACAAAACATACGCTGTAACAGGTCCACAAGCCGACGGACGGTAGCTTGGTCCAATGTCGTTGTCATATTGGGATTTGCCTTTTACTTCTATGTATTTGGACATGAAGAACTCCTTCTTTCTACGGAAAGTTGTTGTTTGTGAAGGGGGGGATGTGTGGCGCTCATAGTTGTTGCGTACTCGCTCATACAAGAAGACCACAACCGCTCTATAAAGCAAATGCTGAGAACCTATTGGCTCTCAGCATTTTCACCTATCATCTTCAAATCTTCACTTCGTCTAAAAACTCCGTAACTTGTTCAGGTGACTTCGCAAACGCACTATGTAGATGTGCATGCTTCTCGCCATTTTGGAAGACTAACAAACTTGGGATTCCCATTACTTCATACTTTTCAGCAATTTCAGGAATAACGTCGCGATCCGCTTCATACCATGTGTATGTATCGTATTTTTCAACGATTGGATCAATGAACATATCCATACGCTTACAGTCTGGGCACCAGTCTGCTTCAAACTTCACGAGTACTGGTTGGTCACTCGCAATGATTTCTTCAAACTCCGTAGCTGTTTTAATTTCTTTCATCAAAATCGCCTCCATTCAGTAAATAGTGTACAATGAATAGAGAAGGTTTGGTATTAAATTGCTTATTTTAAAAAGTCTGATAAAATACAAAATAAATATTGCGAAATAATTTCAAATGATTTATACTAGCAATTATAGGCAACGCGTATTTTTTTTACACAATAAATGAATGAGCGTTCATTCAAGAAACATAAGGGGAGGATTGCACGTGACTTATCAAATTAGAAAAGCGGCAGTTTTAGGATCTGGAGTTATGGGTTCTGGTATCGCAGCACACTTGGCGAATATAGGCATTCCCGTACTATTACTAGATATCGTACCACCGAAATTAGGTGCAGATGACGAGGCAAAAGGCTTAACATATGATAATCCGCAATTCCGCAATAAATTCGCGGCTACAGCGTTGGAGAAGTTACAAAAACAAAAACCGGCTCCTCTCACAACGAAAAAGAGCTTGTCATTACTTACACCCGGAAACTTCGAGGACCATTTGGATCAATTAAAAGACGTAGATTGGATCATTGAAGTCGTTGTAGAAAACTTGGATATTAAAAAGAATTTATATGAAAAGATTGAAAATGTGCGAAAACCAGGCACCATCATTTCATCCAATACATCAGGTATCAGTATTGAAGCGATGACAGAAGGACGTTCGGAAGATTTTCAGAAGCACTTTCTAGGAACGCACTTCTTCAATCCTCCAAGATACTTAAAATTACTTGAGATTATTCCTACACAAGCAACATCGCCTGAAGTTGTAGAGTTCATGACAGTGTTCGGTGAGGATCGTTTAGGTAAGGGAGTCGTGATCGCAAAAGATACTCCAAATTTTATTGCTAACCGAATTGGTACGTATGGTTTACAAGTGACAGTGCATGAAATGCTAGAACGCGGTTATACAATCGGAGAAATCGATTCGATTACAGGTACATTGATCGGCCGTCCGACATCCGCCACATTCCGCACATTAGATGTTGTGGGACTGGATACGTATATGCACGTTGCGAAAAACGTCTACGATCAAACGACGGGTGAAGAGCAAAAAATATTTGAACTACCTGATGTCGTAACGAAAATGATCGATAATGGTTGGATCGGTGCGAAAGCAAAACAAGGCTTCTATGTAAAAAAAGGCCGAGACATTATGGAATTGGATATGAAGACATTTGAATATGTTCCTACACAGAAAATGAAAGCGCCTTCAATAGAAATGGCGAAACAGCAAAAAGGACTAGCTAATAAAGTCAAGACGTTACTGTATGCAAAAGATCGTGCAGGCGAGATTTTGTGGAATACGTTAACACCGACGATGCTATATGCTGCACAACTTCATGGCGAAATTGCAGACGATATCGTTTCGATCGACAACGCAATGAAATGGGGCTTCGGCTGGACGCAAGGGCCATTTGAAATTTGGGACGCGATCGGCGTGAAGAAGTCTGTAGACATGCTGAAAGAAGAAGGAAAGGAAATTCCTACACTCGTACAGTCATTGCTCGATAAAGGCTATGAAACTTTTTATAAAGAAGAGAATGGCGATACGTACTACTTCGATGGCACGGACTATCAGATGGTACAAGTGAATGAGAAAGCGATTAACTTGAAGCAGTATAAGAAAAAACACGGTGTCATCAAGAAAAATTCTGGCGCAAGCTTGATCGACCTTGGAGACGGCATCGCATTACTTGAATTCCATTCACCATCGAATGCGATTGGCTTGGACATTATTCAGATGATCCACTTCGCTGTAGACGAAGTGGAGCGGAATTTCAAAGGGCTTGTAATCGGCAATCAAGGGAAAAACTTCTGTGTCGGTGCAAACCTTGGCATGATTTTAATGGAAGCACAAGATGATAATATCTTTGAACTCGACTTTATTATCCGTTCATTCCAAAATGCCATGTTGAAGATCAAATATAGCGGGAAACCGGTTGTCGCGGCACCATTTCAAATGACGCTAGGTGGCGGGGCAGAAGTTTGTCTTCCAGCTGCACATATTCAGGCGTCAATGGAAACGTATATGGGACTGGTTGAAGTAGGGGTAGGCTTGATTCCAGGTGGTGGCGGAAACGTCAACTTGTATCAGAAGCACTTAAAAGGTTTACCGAACGGTGTACCTATTGATTATCAATATATTGCGAATAAAGTATTTGAATCCATTGCGATGGCGAAAACGTCGACCTCTGCTGAAGAGGCAAGAGAGAACAACTTCCTCGACTTTGCAGACGGCATAAGTGTCAATCCGGATCATCTGATCTACGACGCGAAGCAGGCCGCTTTGTCATTATATGAAGCGGGCTATGTAGCGCCGAAGAGAGCGAAAGTTCCTGTAACAGGTGACTCAGGCTATGCGACATTATTGCTAGCAGCTGAAGGGATGTTCATTTCTGGATTCATTAGCGAACATGATTTAAAGATTGCGAAGAAACTCGCTTACGTACTGTCAGGCGGAAAAATTCCGTATGGTACACGTGTCGATGAGCAGTACTTACTTGATTTGGAACGCGAAGCATTTTTAAGTTTAGTGGCAGAACCGAAATCACAGCAGCGTATGCAGCATATGCTGGTCAAGGGGAAACCGTTACGTAACTGATGAGGATAGCTAAAGGAGGAAACAGAATGCGCGAAGCAGTAATTGTAGCCGGTGCTCGAACACCGATTGGAAAAGCAGGAAAAGGTTCGTTGGCAACTGTCCGTCCGGATGATCTTGGGGCGTTGACTATAAAGGAAACATTGAAGCGTGCAGGGAATTATGATGGACCAATCGACGATTTAATCATCGGTTGTGCGATGCCAGAAGCAGAGCAAGGAATGAATGTCGCGCGTAATATCGGTGCGTTGGCAGGTTTACCCGACACGACACCAGCTGTAACAGTCAACCGTTTTTGTTCATCCGGTTTGCAGTCAATCGCGTATGCGGCAGAACGCATCATGCTGGGTCACTCCGAAGCAGTGTTAGCAGGTGGCGTAGAATCGATGAGCATGGTCCCGATGATGGGCAATACGATTCGTCCGAACTATAAACTGGCGGAAGACGCACCGGAATACTATATGGGAATGGGGCATACAGCGGAGCAAGTGGCGCAGAAATACGGGATTTCCCGTGAAGATCAGGATGCGTTCGCAGTTGAATCACATAAACGTACGGAAGCCGCAATCAAAGAAGACAAATTTGTCGATGAGATTGTACCCGTTGAAGTAACGAAACGTTTTGTCGACGCGGACGGCAAGTATCAGGAAAAAACCATTTTATTCGAAATGGATGAAGGTGTACGTCAAGGGACAACGACTGAAATACTCGGAAAATTACGTCCGGCATTCGCAGCGCAAGGTTCCGTAACGGCAGGTAACGCTTCACAAACTTCTGACGGGGCGGGAATGGTTTTATTAATGGATAGAGAAGTGGCTGAAGAGCGTGGACTACAGCCGTTAGCAAAATTTCTTTCATTCGCAGTAGGCGGCGTTCCACCAGAAGTGATGGGGATTGGACCGATAGTAGCTGTGCCGAAAGCGTTGAAACTAGCCGGTCTATCTATTGAAGACATCGACCTTTTTGAGCTCAATGAAGCATTCGCATCTCAGTCACTCGCTGTGATTCGCGAACTTGGATTGGATACGGATAAAGTGAACGTCAATGGTGGAGCGATTTCGTCAGGTCACCCACTAGGTGCAACAGGAACGATTTTGACTTTGAAATTAATTAATGAATTGAAACGCCAAGGCAAAAAGTACGGTGTCGTCACGATGTGTATCGGTGGCGGAATGGGAGCAGCTGGAGTGTACGAAGTTTTATAAAAATAAACTGACAGACAAATTGGGGGAAATTATATGACTAAAGCTATGGAGGGAACTACTATGACAGAATTCGTAAAAGGTGGAGCATTTTTAACTGAGGACATGGACGCTAGTCGCGTTTTCACACCGGAGGATTTTACAGATGAGCAAAAGATGATTGCCAAAACAACGGAAGAGTACGTAAAAAACGACGTAATGCCGTTAATTGAAAAGCTAGAGAACCACGAGTTTGAAAACTCCGTAACGTTGCTGAAGAAAGCTGGAGATCTAGGACTTCTAGCAGCGGATATTCCGGAAGAGTATGAAGGTCTCGCGCTGGACAAGATTTCATCGGCATTGATCGCGGAGAGACTATCCGTAGCAGGCGGCTTTTCGATTACCCACGGTGCACACGTAGGAATCGGTACATTGCCGATCGTGTTATTCGGTAACCATGAGCAAAAAATGAAGTACTTGCCGAACTCTGCAAGTGGAGCAAAAATTTCGGCTTATGCATTGACAGAGCCGAGCTCAGGGTCGGACGCACTAGGCGCGAAGACTACTGCTAAATTAAACGCTGCGGGTACACACTATGTACTAAACGGTGAAAAGCAGTGGATCACGAACTCTGCATTTGCCGATGTCTTCGTAGTATACGCAAAAGTAGATGGCGACAAATTCACAGCATTTATTGTGGAAAAAGAGTACCCAGGCGTTTCCGTAGGACCAGAAGAGAAGAAAATGGGGATCAAATCCTCTTCTACACGTACATTGATCTTAGAAGACGCGGAAGTACCTGTTGAAAACTTATTAGGTGAAATTGGTCGCGGCCACGTGATCGCGTTCAACATTTTGAACATCGGCCGTTACAAGCTTGGAGTAGGTACAATCGGCGGATCCAAACGTGCACTGGAATTGGCTATCAAATATGCGAATCAGCGTAAACAGTTTGACACACCGATTTCTTCATTCAACTTAACGAAAGAAAAGTTCGGTACAATGGCTTCTAAGTTGTACGCGACAGAAAGTTTGATCTATCGTACGGTTGGCTACTTCGAAGAGCGGAACGCGGCGATGACTCCTGAAGAGCAAAAAGATGGCGCAAAAGTGGCGGCTTCCATTGCTGAATACGCAATTGAATGTTCTATCAATAAAGTGGTAGGTTCAGAAGTTTTGGACTATATCTCTGACGAAGCCGTTCAAATTCACGGCGGTTACGGTTTCATGGCGGAGTATGAAGTAGAGCGGATCTACCGTGACTCCCGCATTAACCGTATCTTTGAAGGAACGAATGAAATCAACCGTATGATCGTTCCAGGCACGTTCTTGAAGAAAGCAATGAAAGGCGAATTGCCGTTGCTTCAACAAGCACAAGCATTGCAAGAAGAGTTGTTAATGCTGATGCCGGAGGAAGTGGGCGACGAAGCATTGGCTCAAGAGAAGGTGCTTGTGAAGAACGCGAAGAAGATCGGTATCTTGGTTGCGGGACTTGCAGCACAGCGCTACGGGGCGAAGCTCGATCAGGAGCAAGAGATTCTTGTGAACATCGCAGATATTGCAAATGATTTATTCGGTATGGAGTCTGCAGTGCTTCGTACGGAGAAGGCTATCAATAAGAATGGTGAAGAGAAAGAGAACCAAAAGCTTCTATATACACAGATTTTCTGTCAGGAAGCGTTCGGACGTATCGAAGCGGCAGCAAAAGAGACGTTGCTAGCAGCGGTCGACGGCGACAACCAGCGTATGATGATTTCGGCTTTGCGCAAGTTGACTCGTAATACTCCGTATAATTTGATTGCGAAGAAGCGTGAAGCGGCAGAGAAGTTGATCGAAGCAGAGAAGTATATCGTTTGAGTATAGTTTAGACGGAACGCCTCCTATGTGGGGCGTTTTTTGGTTTGGTAGGTAAAGTTTAGGGGAGCGGAGTGAACGGCAACTAGTTAAATAGCTTCAATTGAAATCCCATTTATTAAACGAAAAAGTACATCACTTGGAACCGTGATGTACTGAGAAACATTCGTAATAAATCCATTTGTCTAGGAGATTTTCATATGCAAAAACATTACAGAAGGATCTATTTTCCGGCCGAGAGAAAAATTGCCGATTTTGCATCACAACAGTTCATCCACTCTGATAGCGTTTGCCCTAAACGATAAATCTACTGAAACTCATTTCCATCTATGGTAAGCATTAAATATATTTAAACAATATATGAAAGATATTTGTTACCACTCAAGTTTTTATAAACATCTTTTGCTTCTTTTTCCGTTTTGAATTCAAACATTTTAATATCAACATCTCCATATAGGGTAATATTCCACATATATGCTGCCTCCTGTTTATTTAAGCAAGACGATATGCAAGCTTAATTTCTTCTTGTACTTCATTCACCAATGCATTTTCATTCTGTCGTGTCAATAAAAGCCTCAACATCATTGTAAACCTCTGTCATTGTTATTGTGCGTAGTTCATCACCTCCTACACTTTTTTCGACATTCTATTTAGGGGCGAGCAAACATCTGTTAATAACGTCTTGCATCTGATTCACTTAGAACAGTAATCTTTATGAAATGTTATTCTTCAAATGGACTTTATATATTATGCAATTGAAAAATCATATTCTTTCTTTGTATAGACATACCCTTCGAAAATCATCCGTGCAGTACGGACTACCTTTATTGCATTTATATGTCCGGCAATTAGCTCGACTTTTGTTTCCATAATTCCTGCTGGATGTCCTAATCGAATGATATCATTTTCGACGGTAATCACATCTGCCAAGATTGTATCATTTAAAAAGGCCCCAGCAGTTGTACAAATAGCCCCGGTAATAGCAAGCGCTTGATGGGGTTTTTGCATAGACATCATCCGAATTGTACAATTCATATTGGCGGCCTTTCTTTCTATTCCATTTACATCTGTATATGTCATTGGTGAAGAAATGACGGTCATTTTTGGAACGGCAGGGGATTTCACCGTGGCTTCCTCTTTTGTACAAAATCCACACATTTCAGCTGCAATTGATCTAATTTCCTCTAACTCATCCATCTTTTCCGTTGTAAACTTATGTGGTAATTCAGTTCCATTTAATCCGACATCATGGGCATTCACAAATACTAATGGATTAGCAACATCTATAATGGAGATATTCATGCCACCTTTAGATGTTTGAATCCGGTCAGTAGGATTCCCAGTCGGAAATAATTTTCCTGTCACTGCACCTTCGCCATTTGTAAAGGAAAGATAAATGGGAGAACCGGTCCCAGGAACACCAGGAATTGAACACAAACCATCCGTTTTGACCCGACCATTTTCAACTTCAACTTCAGCAATAATTACCTTTTGCGTGTTTGTATTCAATATTTTTACAGTGGTAATTGGCTCTACAGCGGGTACTAGCCCCTGCTGGATAGCATAAGGCCCTACAGCAGAAGATATATTTCCACAGTTACCTTTAAAGTCTACCATCTGATTTTCAATGCTGATTTGGGCAAATGTATATTCGACATCAATTTCTTTTAAATCTGACTTTTTAATGATTGCAGCTTTACTCGTCAATGAATTTGCGCCGCCTATTCCGTCAATTTGTCTTTGATCGGGACTACCCATAATATCTAATAAAAAGTCATCCCAAAGACGAAATTCGTTCGGCATGTCCTTATAATCCAAAAAAACACCTTTACTTGTTCCACCGCGCATAATAACAACAGGCACTCTCATCAAAATAACCACCTCTCAATAACTTATTGTTTCGAAGCTTCTAAAAATAGCTTAAGATAGAGATGGAGATAAGTAAAATAGATATTTTTTGACTCAAAACCAAAAAAAAAATTATAATCAATTGATTGGAGTGCTGTAAATGGATGAAAAAGACTGGGATGCAATCCGTATATTATATGAGGAGAAAAATATTACGAGGGCCGCAGAAAGGTTATATATTTCGCAACCAGCGTTGACCTATCGGTTGAAAAACTTGGAAAAGAGTTTTGGAACCAGTTTATATTTTAAAATAAAGGGCGGTATTGAGTTTACAACAGAAGGGATACATTTAGCGAAATATGCTGAAGAAATGATTGTTAAGTTACAGAATACGAAAGATTATATGCTCAATATGCAAGATGAAGTAAGAGGGACTTTGAGGTTAGGTGTCTCGAGTAACTTTGCTCAATACCGGTTACCGAAAATATTGAAAAAGTTCTCAACAAAGTATCCTAATGTGCAATTTAGTATAAATACAGGCTGGAGCACTGATATTATGAAGCTCTTGGATTCGTCTAGTGTGCAACTAGGGATATTGCGTGGGAACTATGATTGGCATGGAATGAAGACATTATTACATAAAGAAAGACTATGTATAATCTCTAAAAAGGAAATTGATATGGATGATTTACCGGATTTACCTTTTATCAATTATAAAACGGATAGCTCTTTAAAAAATTTAATCAATGATTGGTGGCATGACCGGTTTACAGAACCGCCATTGGTTATAATGGATACAGATCGACAAGAAACGAGTAAGGAAATGGTTAAGAATGATTTAGGGGTTGCCATTTTACCAGAGATTTGCCTCCAGCCATCAGATAATCTATTTACTCAAGGATTGTCCTATAAAAATGGAGAACCTGTTTTTAGAAAAACGTGGTTAATGTACAACGAGGATTCCCTCCAACTTGCCACTGTTAAAAGATTTGTGGACTTTTTAAATGAGAATCACAATCTATAGAAAAACCAATGGAAGAACGAGGAAGTAGTATGTCCTCGTTCTTTTTGATGTTTTCTTTTATTCAAAGGATTATAAGTATTCTTTTGTGAGTGAATGCAAAAAAATCTATTTTACTTATTTGAATACGTATAATATTCTGAGAGTGTATAAAAAATAGAGTTTCCACTTAGAAAAAAGAAAGTAGAAATGAAAAATATGTTTTGCTATTTCTTTTTTGTAAGCGGATTCTCAAAAGGGGGTTTTTATTATTCTTACATTCTTAGGTATATCTATGGTAGTCGTATTCACATATTTAATCATGTCGAGACGTCTATCACCGGTTACAGCGCTTGTTGTCGTTCCAATTGTGTTCGCACTAATTGGTGGATTCGGTTTAGAACTTGGAGACATGATGCTAGATGGTATGAAAGTTGTTGCACCTTCTGCGGCGTTACTGCTGTTTGCCATTCTGTTTTTTGGTATCTTGATTGACGCAGGTTTATTTGATCCTCTTATTAACAAAATGATGAAAATTGTAAAAGGGGATCCAGTTAAAATCGCATTGGGGACTGCTATCATTGCGATGATTGTGGCATTAGATGGAGATGGAACTACGACGCACATGATTACCATTTCGGCTATGTTAGCACTCTATCTAAGAATTGGAATGAATCCCCTCATTTTGGCGACAATTTCAATGCTAGCCGTAAGTATTATGAGTGGAATGACCCCTTGGGGTGGACCCGCCACTAGAGCAATCGCAGCACTGGGTCTTGATGCAAATGAATTCTTTCTTCCTCTCATCCCAACTATGTTAGCAGGAATGGCTTCTATACTTTCTATTGCATACATACTTGGAATGAAGGAACGTGTAAGATTAGGCGTTATTGTTCTTAAAGAAATTCCAGATGATGCACTAGCGATGAGTGGTGTAGCTGCGAGTGTCGCATTGGAAGAAGATATCAAACGACCGAAACTTAGAATGTTTAACCTGATTTTAGTCGTTGTAATCATGGGAATTTTAGTTACGGGTATCATGCCTGTCCCGGTTCTGTTTTTAATCGGATTTGTAATCGCTTCCATGATTAATTATCCGAATTTAGAACAGCAAAAGGAACGCATTAGTTCGCATGCAGGTAATGCAATAACAGTAGTCTCGTTAGTGTTTGCAGCTGGTATATTTGCGGGGATTTTTTCTGGCACAAATATGGTGGATGCGATTGCTACCTCATTGATTTCCATCATTCCAGAATCTTTAGGCTCGTTTTATCCATTAGTCGTGGCTATCACCAGTATGCCGTTTACGTTTGTATTATCGAATGATGCGTATTATTTTGGTGTATTGCCTATCTTGGCTGAAGCGGGAGCAGCGTATGGCGTAAGCGCCTTAGAAATTGCGAGAGCATCGGTATTAGGACAGCCTATACACTTCTTAAGTCCACTCGTTGCCTCCACTCTTTTACTAGTAGGAATGGTTAAAACAGATATTGGGACTTTCCAGCGTTTTGCGTTTAAGTGGGTTCTTCTCTGCTCCTCTGTTATTATCATTGTTGCGTTTGTAACAAATGTAATTTGACTTACATTAAAGAGAAGCCTTTCTAACCTAGGATTGAACTGACCCCCAAATGATAGGCACTTTAAAAAGTGACTCCATTTGGGGTTTTTATCTAGTTCGGTCTATATATCTTGAAAATAATTATCTGGAAAGGAATGTAGTAAATAAGTAAAAAATCTTTAATGAATGCCAACGTAGATTAGTAGGTACATACAATTTCATTGGTAAAATTCAAAGATAGAATCCGTATAGACACAGGGCTAAGACTATTCAAGAGATTCTACGTTATGTAATGTATTGAATGGACAATTTAAATAATAGGAGCCAGAGAAGGTTTTGGTAACGGACATTCATAACTACATACGTAGACAGTAGGATTAAAAGAGATGACTCCGGAACAATGTCATTGGTTTTATATAGCAAAATACGGCTTTAAATATATACATTAAAAGGTAATCAATTATACTTATGCTTACATAGAAAAATTCAATATTTTTTACTTCTTTTATTGTAGTATAATGGTTTAAGGAGCGAATTGTTTGAACATTGAACTATCTATTGATCGGCAGCGAAAGAGGGAGTTTTGATGTCCAAGAGAAATGAATTCACGGAAACAGCTCTATGCGTTGTCATTAGTGGAACGGGAGGATTTCTCCTTTCTTTCACAGGTTTACCTGTCGGTTGGATGATTGGGACCCTCCTAACTGCTACTTTACTGTTTATATTCAAACCCAAGATCCTGAAAGTGTCATTCAATCAAAAAGGTATTCCAAAATATTGGATGGCCATTGGTCAATGTATATTAGGTATTGAACTTGGGCAAAAAGTGAATGACTCTGTTTATTACATTTTTCTGGAGAACTGGTTGACTATTACGATCATGCTATTACTTTCTATTATATTCTCTTTAGTATCGGGACTGATCGTATGGAAATTTAGCGATTTGGATATGTTGACAAGCTTTTTTTCCACGGCTCCGGGAGGACTTTCCACAATTCCAGGAATTGCAGAAGAGCTCGGTGCTAATACAGGTGTTGTTAGTATTGCACAAACGATTCGGATCTTTTTAGTCGTTCTGTTCATTCCATTATGTTTATCATTTTGGGTGATCCATCCTATAGAGGCAACTGGTCATACTGATTTAGCTTCTAATACATTTCAAGGAGAACATCTATTGACAACCGCCCTTTTTCTTGGAATTGCATGTCTTGGCTACTTTTTAGGTGTATTATTAAAATTTCCGGCACCCTGGTTGCTTGGGAGTATGGTCGCTATCGCCATCGTCAAGTCTTCCAGTTCAGTGGTGATTGGTTATCAGCTAGTTGCTTGGTGGCCTCCTGAACTAATTATCCTATCCCAAGTAGTAATTGGCGCGAGTATCGGATCTCGTTTTCAAAAAGAAATGTTTAAAGGATTAAAGAAAACATTAGCCATTTCATTTTTAAGTACTATATTCCTTATTGTTTCCATGTTCTTCTGTTCCGTTATCACGGCAAGAATCACTGAATTGTCATTTACAACTTCTGTTTTGGCTTTTGCACCAGGTGGTATCGCTGAAATGACCACTACCGCCGTTGTTCTGGGAGCAGACTCTACACTTGTCGTCGCGGTACAAGTACTCCGTGTCATTTCAGTTTGTGTAATTCTCCCGCCTTTCTTCAAGCTTTTAAATTACTGGAATATCAAAAAGAGGAGGCATTCTCAAGCGTCTGCATAAGCGGATGCTTGGATTCATTATGGATTTAGTGCTTTATTTTATTAAATAACGGCACTGCTATTCATTATTTTCGAAAAAGGAGTGTCGAAATGGGTAGTTATTACAGTTTTAAAGAAAATGAAGTTCGAAATCTTCAACCTTATAAATTTAATTCAAGAGGAAAAAATAGAATTCTAGAAATTGAATTACTTACATCCGAGTTGAGAAATATTATTAAACATCCAGGAAATGCGGGAAGAGATGTCATTTTTTTATGTATCGGTTCAGATCGATATATCGGTGATTCGTTAGGCCCCTTGGTTGGATCCATGCTCAATGAAAGTAATATTACTTATCTAGTTTACGGAACATTAGAAGAACCAGTGCATGCGTTTAATTTAAAAGAAACGCTAAAAAAAATAAATAGACGATTTAAGAATCCTCTCATATTCAGTATTGACGCTAGTTTGGGAACTAGAGAGCAAGTTGGATATGTGATTTTTGAAGAGGGGCCACTAATTCCTGGAAAAGCGCTTAAAACGATTTTACCTGAGGTCGGTGATTATAATTTTAAAGGTATTGTCAATTATATCGATCCGTTACCAAAGGGACAGTTTTTAAACGATACAAGACTATTTACAGTGATGAATCTTTCTAAAGCCATCGTTGAAGTTATTACACGTATTGATGATATGGATAACGCTGCAAACGATCAATAAGTTTGCTAGTGAACTTTTTTAAATAAAGAATTCGTGCTAATCTTGTATATAAACTGTACACTATTTAAAGGTTAGTTTAAAAAAGACGGGATTAGCCTTACGCTGTAATTAGATGATTTCGGTATTTTTCCGGAGTCATCTTTTTAAATCCTCCGCGAAAAATTTTCTTATGATTCATCGGCGTTCCCAATACTTCTTTTAGAACCTTATAAAGACCAGAATACTCAATTTACCTTTATTTGTCATGAACATACTTAAGCAATTGATAGTCCTGATAATTATCCCTTTCACAAATGGCATAGTTGAACTGTGAGGGGATGGAAGCTCCAGTTGGGGATGCTTTCCTGTGGGCGTGATTTACTCAAGGCAGTCTATGAAAGCACATGCTCCTAACGCTTCGCATTTACTCGCAAAAGCCGTCCTTTGCTACGGCTCTCGCTGATCCTCCAGGAGTCGCCCCAACTTCCGCTTCCATCCTACGTGGGTAGGTGAGGTACTTAGATCACTTACGGGAGCTAGTATGTGAATTATTGTGTCTTGACTTATTTAAGTTCAAGTGCAGAAATTCAACATCAATTACAACACTGACTTCAATGCACAACAAAAAGTATCACCTGCTCACATTGCAAGGGATTGGCGCGTAGGAGGGGCGACTCTGGGAGGATCAGGCCGATCAGGTGAGACAACCAAGGGAGCTTGCGACTGGTTGGCTCACCGCGGCCCCATAAGACACGCGTCCCCTCCGAAGTGCCAATCCCTAACCCCAACACATTGCCAGTCTTTTTACGCACGAACACATCAGCAATCAAACGCCGCTAAGTTCGCATCCATTCCCCTTTATTTGCTATACTGAAAAAAAGGAGGGATTGATTATTATGACTATGACATACTACGGCTATCCAAAATGTACCACGTGCCGCAAAGCGAAGAAATGGCTTACGGACGTGGGGATTTCATTCGAAGAAAAGAACATCGCCGAACAACCTCCAAGCGAAGACGAACTGCGCAACATGATCGCGAATTCCGGACTTGAAATGAAAAAGTTCTTCAACACGAGCGGCATGAAATATCGTGAGCTCAATTTGAAAGACAAACTGCCAACTATGACGGATGATGAAAAGATCGCGCTCCTCGCTTCAGACGGAATGCTTATCAAACGCCCAATCGTTTCCGACGACCAAAAAGTGACCGTTGGATTTAATGAAACCACGTTCACGGAAACATGGAAGAAGTGATCTAGGTTCTTGTCTTTACAGGGGAACTATGGCAAACTAAAGGAAGTTAAACTATTATATTTTTGGAGGTAACGACATGAGCACACCAAAAGATTTGCGTTATTCAGAAGAGCATGAGTGGGTAAAAGAAGAAGACGGTAAATACCGTATCGGCATCACACATTTCGCACAGTCTGAACTAGGGGATATCGTATTTGTTGAATTGCCACAGGTTGGCGATCAATTGAAATCGGACGAGCCTTTCGGAAGCGTTGAATCAGTGAAGACGGTTTCTGAATTGTACGCTCCATTAACTGGTAAGGTTGTAGAAGTGAACGAAAACCTCGAAGATAGCCCTGAATTGGTTAACGAATCTCCATATGAAGACGCATGGATGGTAGTAGTTGAAATCGATAACAAAGCTGAACTGGATGAGTTAATGACAGCTGAGCAGTACGAAGAAATGACAGCTGAATAATATTCCAAAAGAACAAGCGCTGGAACGTCTCAGCGCTTTTTTACACGCTAGGAGGAAACAGGATGGACCCGAAAGTTCTCATTGTAGAAGGCGGTTCGGATCGTAAGCGGCTAGTACCGATCCTTGCAGAGCCTGTAGAGATTCTTTGTACGAATGGCACGATTAGTGCGTATCACATTGAAGAACTGCTTGAACCGTACGAGCAGCAAGATCTGTTCGTCTTTATGGATGCGGACGCCTCCGGTGAGTCCATTCGTAAGCTGTTCAAACAACTGTATCCAGAAGCGAGACATTTATACACGGATCGTCTCTACCGTCAAGTGGAAACGACTCCCGTTAAGCTATTGGCAAGCATTTTAGCTGCTGCTAATTTTAAAGTACATTCCAAGTATTTGGCAGGTGGACCACATGAATCATTGGACAATTGAAGACTGGCAACGCACACAGGCGGCAGAGCAGGTAGCCGCTTTTTATTTATATACACCAATGTGTGGAACGTGTGCAGTCGCTTCAAAAATGCTGACGGTGATCGAGACAATGCGCCCGCAACTTCCAATTGGAAAGGCAGACTTGAATTATGTCCAGGAAATCGCAACTGAATATGAGGTGGAAAGTGTTCCTTGTTTACTCATTCAGCGCAAAGGACAGCCTGTAGAAAAGATTTACGCCTTTCAATCCGTCCCGTATCTACTAGAGAAGCTCAGTTGACAATCGAAATAAAAGTATGGTATAAGTAGTTAATCAATTGAATACGTAACTCTTATAAAGAGCGGTGGAGGGAAGTGCCCTATGAAGCCCGGCAACCGTCACATATGTGAAATGGTGCCAAATCACTCAATGCGTAATGCTTTGGTAGATGAGAGAAATGGTAACGTACATAACTACATACGTTCGGCCTTTCTGCTTATCTGCAGGAAGGCTTTTTTTAAACTAATGCGGAAAGCGCCGTGTAGGCTCGACAGGCGTTGGAGGACGTAACACAAAGGCGCTTTTTGGCTTTTTGGTACGTCTGAAACGTCTCGAGAGCCTAGTGCTTGTAGTATTCTAAAAAACAGATTTAAAAGACTTAATAAGGTGGTGCGGAAAATGATTCAACTAACAAACGTTCATAAAAAGTTCCAATTGAACCGTTCAGAAATTGCCGCGGTAGATGACGTGACACTGGCCATCAAAGAGGGAGAAATTTTCGGCGTCATCGGGTACAGTGGGGCAGGAAAAAGTACATTAATTCGACTATTGAACGGTCTTGAAACGCCTACGTCCGGCAGTATCATGATTCACGGACAAGAAATGACTTCATTACAAGGTGCTGGCCTTCGGAATGCACGTCAGAAAATTAGCATGATCTTCCAGCATTTTAACTTACTGTGGTCTAGAACAGTAGAAGAGAATATCATGTTTCCTCTCGAAATTGCTGGCGTAAAGAAATCGGCACGTAAGCAAAAAGTGAAGGAATTGATCGATCTCGTTGGATTGACAGGTCGAGAACAGGCGTATCCATCGCAATTATCAGGTGGTCAGAAGCAACGTGTCGGCATTGCGCGCGCGCTTGCGAATGATCCTGAAGTCCTACTCTGTGATGAAGCGACGTCCGCACTAGATCCAGAGACGACGAATGCGATTCTTGATTTACTAACAGATATTAATGAGCGTCTTGGACTAACGATTGTGTTGATTACGCATGAAATGCACGTCATCCGGAAGATCTGTCATCGCGTGGCGGTCATGGAAGCGGGGAAAGTCGTGGAAATGGGCAATGTACTAGATGTCTTCCAATCCCCACAAGCGGATATTACAAAGCGCTTTATTTCGCAAGTGACTGATAGTGCAGATACGGACGCAGCGATGGCACATTTACAGCAGGAATCGCCGCACGGCAAATTGATCAAGCTAGCTTTCATTGGCGACCGTACAGAGCAGCCGCTACTTGCTGAATTGATCCGTAAATTCCCAATCGATGTCAACATCGTGCAAGGAAATATTTCGACAACACGTGACGGCGCATACGGAACACTCGTCTTGCAACTAGTAGGGGACGTGGCGGTTATAGAGGAAGCGATTGCTTTCCTGGATGCCAATGAAGTGAAGACGGAGGTGCTGATCCATGATTGAGCAATGGTTCCCAAACGTGAATTGGGATAAAATGTGGGAAGCAACGGGTGAGACACTTTATATGTCGGCTTACTCCACGTTCTTTACATTTGTCTTGGGTATCGCACTTGGTTTGTTGTTGTTTTTAACAAGTCCAGGGCAGTTATGGGCGAATAAAATCACCAATGTCTTTACAGGCGCCTTCGTGAATATTTTCCGATCGATTCCGTTTATCATTTTGATTATTTTATTGATTCCTTTTACAAAATTATTATTCGACAGTATGCGTGGACCGAATGCCGCATTACCCGCATTAATTATCGGTGCCGCTCCCTTTTATGGCCGAATGGTGTTGATTGCATTGCAGGAAATCGATAAAGGGGTTATCGAAGCAGCGCGTTCCATGGGGGCTAAAACGTCCACAATCATTTTCAAAGTTTTGTTACCAGAATCCATGCCAGCACTAGTCTCCGGAATTACGGTAACTTCGATTGCGCTCGTCGGATATACCGCGATGGCAGGTGTGATCGGTGCAGGCGGTCTAGGTACGCTCGCGTATTTGGAAGGGTTCCAGCGGAGTCGCGAAGATGTCACGTTAATGGCAACAATTCTAGTATTGATTATCGTATTTATCATTCAATTTATTGGTGATTTCATTACAAAACGTTTGGACAAGCGATAATAGGATTTTCAGGGAAACCTGTTAACCATAGAAATATTCTATAGTAGAAAGGGAGAAATGTGGATATGAAGAAATTTTTATTCGGTCTATTCGCAGCAGTACTAGTGCTTGCATTGGCAGCTTGCGGATCGAAAGACGAAGGTAACAAAGATAATGCAGCACCAGATGTAGATGAAGCAGGGAAAGGCGAGAAAACGTCTTTGGTAGTCGGTGCATCTAACACACCACACGCAATAATTTTGGAAGAAGCTAAGCCGTTATTAGCTGAAAAAGGCTATGATTTAACAATTGAGACTTACACAGATTATGTACTGCCAAACAAAGATTTGGACGAAGGTACACTAGATGCGAACTATTTCCAACACATCCCTTATCTTGAGAGCCAAATTGCCGATTTCGGTTATGACTTCGTCAATGCAGGCGCTATTCACATCGAGCCGATCGGTGTATATTCTAAGAAATATAAGTCGTTGGAAGAACTTCCCGACGGAGCGACGATCTTAATCAGTAACTCTGTTGCGGATCACGGTCGAGTACTTTCTATGCTTGAAGAAAAAGGATTGATCAAGCTAGCGGATGACGTGGAAAAAGTAAAAGCTGAAGTAGGCGATATCGTAGAAAATCCAAAGAACTTGGAGTTTGATGCGAACTACGAAGCAGCGTTAATGCCTCAGTTGTATAATAACGATGAAGGCGACGCATTATTAATCAACTCCAACTTCGCTATCGATGCGGGGTTGAATCCAATGGAAGATGCGATCGCATTGGAAGACAAAGAGTCTCCATATGTTAACGTAATTGCTGTGAAGAGCGGCAACGAAGACAGCGATGCTATCAAAGCATTGGTAGAAGTATTGACTTCAGAGCAAATTCAAGATTTCATTTTGAATGAGTGGTCTGGATCAGTTGTTCCTGTAAAATAATACAATGAACGCCGGTAGCTATCGCAGCTGCCGGCTTTTTTAATTGTATGCTTGGTGGGTGTGTTGGAGTGGTGGTTACATGTTGGCGGAGACTCGCTCAATGTATTGGTCTATCCGCTCTATGTGGCGCGTGACCCGCTCAATGTGCTTTCGTGTTCTCACAATCCGCCTGACTAAACTTCCAAACTACACCACCAAATCCACTTCCTAACAACCCACAAGAAAAACATCACATAAATCTAAATAAAATCTTCTTTATTCAATCGACTTGTGATAAAGTTGATTTTGTTTGAGTAATACATATGTGTATTTGAGGAGGACGTATTGTGAAGTTTAAATTAGGGCTCATTTGGCGAATTCTCATCGCCATTGGGCTGGCGATCGGACTGGGTTTAGTATTGCCGTTGATCCATGAAGGATTTGCGCATTGGTTCGTTCGTTTAGCAGCTACTTTTAATATGTTATTCGGTGGATTCTTGAACTTTATCGTTCCGCTGATTATCATTGCGTTTATCGCACCAAGTATTGCAAAGCTTGGCGCAGGTTCGGGAAAATTACTTGGCATGTCTGCTGCATTTGCGTATGGATCTACGGTAATTGCGGGATTGCTTGCGTATGTTGTAGCAATAAATATTTTGCCGAACTTTATTCAGCCGGCGACGAAGACGGACGTTGCAGAAGGCGCACGTGAAGCCGGAGTAGCGTTCTTCGAAATGGAAATGGATCCGATGATGGGGATCATGACTGCTTTGCTATTGGCATTCGTGCTTGGCATTGGAATGGCGGCGATTAAAGGGAAGACGATGATGTCGTTCTTCGATGAATTTAATTTGATTATCGATAAAGTCATATCTGTCGTCATCATTCCATTATTACCTTTCCATATTTTCGGGATTTTCCTGAATATGACGTATACAGGTGAAGTGGCAAATGTACTTTCAGTCTTTGTATTTGTTTTCGTTATGATTATTATTCTTCATTTGACCATGCTGACATTCCAGTACACAGTGGCGGGTACGTTAAACAAACGGAATCCGTTCGTGTTAATGAAAACGATGCTACCAGCGTATTTGACAGCGATCGGAACGCAGTCTTCTGCTGCAACGATTCCGGTTACGCTGCGTCAGGCAAAAAAGACGGGTGCTTCGGAGCGTGTAACGGACTTCGCGGTTCCATTATTCGCAACTATCCACTTGTCAGGTAGTACGATTACGATTGTTTCATGTTCGATTGGTGTTATGCTGATGAACGGTTTTGATGTAAGTTTTGGTTCGTATTTACAATTTATCTTTATGTTAGGTGTTACGATGATCGCCGCTCCAGGAGTACCGGGTGGCGCAGTTGTCGCGGCAACTGGACTTTTAACGACTATGCTTGGTTTCAGTGATGGCATGGTAGCATTGATGATTGCGCTCTATTTAGCGCAAGATAGTTTCGGAACAGCAACGAATGTTACAGGTGACGGTGCGCTTGCGATGATCGTCGACCGTTTCACTAAAAAAGTATAGAGTAGTAGAAAAGTCGGTTACTTGACCGGCTTTTTTTCTATCTAATTCTTATGTACTAAGGACTGGTTGATTCTCATTCACTAGTTGTCAAATGAAAAATACATATCGTGAAAAATATAGCCATCCGCGTAGTTGCAATGAAATTAGCCAATATGTGTAATGTTTCTTAAAGATTTGCAACCCACTCGAATATGGGTTAAGATTAGAATGATACTAAATAGAGAATGGATCATAACCATTCAACGCGATCATACTGGAGGTATTGGAATGGCAATTTTGGAAATTAAAGATCTTCATGTCCGAATTGAGGACAAAGAAATCTTAAAAGGTGTTACCTTAACAATAAATACAAATGAGATCCATGCAATCATGGGTCCAAATGGTACGGGGAAATCCACGCTTGCATCAGCAATCATGGGTCACCCGAAATATGAAGTTACTTCCGGATCCATTATGCTCGATGGAGAAGACGTATTAGCAATGGAAGTAGATGAGCGTGCGAGAGCCGGTCTATTCCTAGCTATGCAATATCCAAGTGAAATCACTGGCGTAACGAACGCAGATTTCCTCCGTTCTGGAGTGAACGCACGTCGTGAAGAAGGCGATGAGGTTTCTTTGATGAAATTTATTCGTGAAATGGATAGCAAGATGGAAGTTCTTGAAATGGAAGAAGATATGGCCACTCGTTATTTGAATGAAGGTTTCTCAGGTGGAGAGAAAAAGCGTAATGAAATTCTCCAACTTATGATGTTGAAGCCAAAGTTCGCAGTACTTGACGAGATTGACTCAGGTCTGGATATCGACGCATTGAAAATTGTTTCTAACGGAATCAACCAAATGCGCGGCGAAGGTTTCGGTTGCTTAATTATCACTCACTACCAACGTTTGTTGGATTACATCGAGCCAGATAAAGTGCATATCATTATGCAAGGTAAAATCGTTAAAACGGGTGGTTCAGAACTAGCTAAGAAACTTGAAGTTGAAGGATACGACTGGATCAAAGAAGAACTAGGTATCGAAGACGAAACTGTTGGACAAGAAGCATAAGAAAGGGGACGACTCAAAATGACGGTTGAAACAACATTGGCATTGACCGAACAAGACGTCCGCTCTTATTCCGCAAAAGTGGAGGAAGCTGCTTGGATGGCAGATTTTCGTTCGAACGCTCTAGCGAAAGCTGAAGTGCTCGAAATGCCAAAACCAGATAAAACTAAAATTACCAATTGGAATTTCACGGAATTCCCTTCACATACAGTTGAGAGCTCGATCTTCGCGGGGTTGGAAGAATTACCAACTGAAGCGAAAGCATTGATCGATGACGAACAACAACAAAATATTTACGTGCAACACAATAACACACCTGCATATCTTTCACTGTCTGAAGATTTGAAATCACAAGGCGTTATTATGACGGATATCTTTACGGCTTCACGCGAACACAGTGAGTTGTTACAGAAATACTTGATGACTGACGGTGTCAAAGTGGATGAGCATAAGTTAACGGCTCTTCACGCGGCATTGATCAACGGTGGAGTATTTGTCTACGTACCTAAAAACGTAGTAATCGAAGATCCACTGCAAGTACTCTTCATTCACGATAACGAAGAAGCCTCACTGTTCAACCACGTAGTCATCGTTGCAGAAGAAAACAGTCAAGTAACCTATGTAGAAAGCTATCTTTCTACTATGGAGCATGCGGCAACACAAGCGAACATTGTAGCGGAAGTATTTGCTATGGCTAATGCGAAAATTGTCTACGGATCAGTCGACGTATTAGCGGAAGGTATGACAACGTATGTCAACCGTCGCGGTGTTACTGGACCACGTGCACGCATTGAGTGGGCACTTGGATTAATGAACGACGGCAATACGATTTCTGAAAACATCACGCATCTAGTCGGTGACGGCTCATCTAGTGATATGAAATCCGTTGTAGTTGGACGCGGTAGCCAGAAACAAAACTTCACATCTGAAATCGTACACTGGGGACTTGATACAGATGCTTTCATCTTGAAGCACGGTGTAATGAAAGAAAACTCATCCGCTATCTTTAACGGAATTGGACGTATCGCTAAAGGCGCAACTCGCTCGAACGCGGTGCAAGAGTCCCGTATTCTTATGTTAGGTGAAAGAGGACGTGGAGACGCGAACCCGATTTTGCTTATCGATGAAAATGATGTAACAGCAGGTCACGCCGCTTCAGTAGGACGCGTGGACCCACTGCAAATGTTCTATCTAATGAGCCGTGGTATTACACAAGAAGAAGCAGAACGCCTCATCATTCATGGTTTCTTAGCTCCAGTTGTTAGCAAATTGCCGATCGCGGGAGTTAGAAAACAATTGACGGAGGTTATTGAAAGGAAAGTGCGCTAATGCTCAGCAAAGACATCCGCAATCATTTCCCTATATTAGACCAAGAAATCAATGGACATCCACTTGTTTACTTGGATAGCGCTGCGACTTCACAAAAGCCTGTGCAAGTAATTGAGGCACTGGATCGCTATTATCGCTTCGATAACTCCAATGTTCACCGTGGAGTGCATACACTTGGAAATCGCGCGACAGATGGTTATGAAGGCGCTCGTGAGAAAGTCCGTAAATTCATTAATGCTAAATCCACGCAAGAAGTCATCTTTATGCGCGGTACAACAACAGCGATTAACACAGTTGCGCAAAGCTATGGCCGTGCCAATGTCTCGGAAGGTGACGAAATCGTCATTACACATATGGAGCACCACTCCAATATCATTCCGTGGCAGCAGCTCGCCAAAGAAACTGGCGCAGTGTTAAAATATATTGATTTAGAAGAAGACGGTACGTTATCACTTGATAAAGTACGGGAAACCATTACAGATAAAACGAAAATTGTTTCCATCATGTATGTTTCCAACGTTCTCGGCACGATGAATCCGATTGAAGAAATCACGAAAATTGCCCATCAACACGGTGCGGTGATGTGTGTGGATGCTGCGCAAGCAGCTCCACATGTTAAAATTGATGTACAGAAACTAGATTGCGACTTCCTTGCATTTTCCGGACACAAAATGTGTGGACCTACCGGCATCGGTGTCCTCTACGGTAAAAAGGATTTACTCAATAATATGGAACCCATCGAATTCGGCGGCGAGATGATTGATTTTGTCGGACTATACGAATCTACGTGGAAAGAATTACCTTGGAAGTTTGAAGGTGGTACGCCTATTATTGCAGGAGCTATTGGACTCGGTGCAGCTATCGACTTCTTGGAAGAAATCGGTTTGGACGCTATCGAACAGCATGAACACGAACTAGCTGGTTATGCTATGGATAAAATGTCTGAAATCGACGGCTTGACTATTTATGGACCAAGAGATCCCGATCAGCGTGCAGGATTGGTCACATTCAACTTGGATGACGTCCATCCTCATGATGTCGCAACTGTACTCGATATGAATGGTATAGCTGTTCGTGCAGGTCATCACTGTGCACAACCATTGATGAAATGGTTGGATGTTTCTTCAACAGCGCGTGCCAGCTTCTATCTTTATAACACCACTGATGACGTAGATCGCCTCGTGGAAGGACTTCGCACAACAAAGGAGTATTTTAACGATGTCTACTAATAAACTAGATCAACTTTATCGATCTGTAATCATGGAGCATTATAAACACCCGAAAAACAAAGGCGTTCTAGAGAACGGCAATGTCACAATTGACATGAATAATCCGACTTGTGGTGACGTCATCCGTTTAACAATGAACGTGGAAGACGATATCGTCAAAGACGTCAAGTTTGAAGGAGAAGGATGTTCCATTTCGATGGCATCCGCTTCTATGATGACACAGATGATCAAAGGTAAAACGACTGAAGAAGCAGTTAAGTTAGCACATACTTTTTCAGATATGATGTTAGGCAAAGAGTTGGACGAGTCGATTGATCTCGACGACCTAGAAGCATTATCGGGTGTCGCGCAATTCCCTGCCCGCATTAAATGTGCAACATTGAGCTGGAAGGCGATGGAAGAGGGAGTCTCTGGCGAGTCGCAATGACCTTGGCCATAGTACGAGCAATTATGGAACGGAGGAATAATAATGGCAAAACAAATGCCGGAAATCGGCGATTACAAATACGGTTTCCATGACAAAGACGTTTCTGTGTTCCGTTCAGAGCGTGGATTGACACGTGAGATAGTGGAAGAAATTTCGTCAATGAAAGAAGAACCACAGTGGATGTTGGATTACCGTTTGAAATCTCTTGAGATTTTCTACAATAAGCCAATGCCACAATGGGGCGGAGACTTGAATTCATTGAAGTTCGATGAAATCACGTACTACGTAAAACCATCTGAAGGTGCGGAAACTTCTTGGGATGAAGTACCTGAGGAAATCAAGCGTACGTTTGATAAACTAGGTATTCCTGAAGCAGAACAAAAATACTTGGCAGGTGTCTCTGCACAGTATGAGTCTGAAGTTGTTTACCACAATATGAAAGAAGAACTAACAGATCTAGGAATTGTCTTTAAAGACACGGATTCTGCACTTCGTGAAAATGAAGAGTTGTTCAAACAATATTGGGGTACGGTTATTCCGAACTCAGACAATAAATTCTCAGCGTTAAACTCTGCTGTATGGTCTGGTGGATCATTCATCTATGTACCACCTGGCGTGAAAGTAGAAACACCGCTACAAGCTTATTTCCGTATTAACTCGGAAAACATGGGACAGTTCGAGCGTACGATGATCATCGTAGACGAAGGCGCAAGCGTTCACTACGTAGAAGGTTGTACAGCACCTGTTTATACAACAAACTCACTACACAGTGCGGTTGTTGAAATCATCATCAAAAAAGATGCATATTGCCGTTACACAACGATCCAAAACTGGGCGAACAACGTCTACAACTTGGTAACGAAGCGTGCAGTATGTGAAGAGAATGCGACAATGGAATGGATTGATGGCAACATTGGTTCTAAATTGACGATGAAATACCCTGCAGTCATCCTAAAAGGTGAAGGCTCACGCGGTTTGACACTATCTATCGCATTAGCAGGTAAAGGACAGCACCAGGATGCCGGCGCGAAAATGATGCACTTGGCACCTAACACGTCTTCTACTATTGTTTCAAAATCTATCTCTCAACACGGCGGAAAAGTAACGTATCGCGGAGTTGTCCACTTCGGACGCAATGCGGACGGAGCTCGTGCCAACATTGAGTGTGATACGTTGATCATGGATAAACTATCTACTTCAGATACGATTCCATACAATGAAATCTTGAATAACAATATTTCATTGGAACACGAAGCAAAAGTTTCAAAAGTTTCTGAAGAGCAGCTCTTCTATTTGATGAGCCGCGGTATTCCTGAATTGGAAGCAACAGAAATGATCGTTATGGGCTTCATCGAACCATTTACAAAAGAACTACCGATGGAATATGCGGTAGAGATGAACCGTTTGATCAAGTTCGAGATGGAAGGTAGTATTGGATAAGCGTTGAAATACCAGCGTTTATGCGATATTCCTAACAGTTGAATAAAGCAACGTGCCGATTTCATGCCGATTCAATTCGGATGGTCGGCACGTTTTTTGTATTTAGCGAACTTTTTTCTCCACAACCGCAATCGTGCATCTCGAAACACTTATTAATTTACCTACCTCATCCGTGATTTGGATATCCCAGACCATCGATGTGCGCCCTTTATGGAATGGAACGGCAGTAGCGGTGACTACTCCATCTTTTTTACCTCGTATATGATTCGCATTGATTTCTAGTCCTACTGGATAATGCGTCTCGGGATTTAGGTTTAAAGCGGCTGCAATGCTAGCCGCAGTTTCAGCGAGTGCTACTGAAGCGCCTCCATGTAACAACCCCATAGGCTGAACAGTTTTCGGTCCAACCGGCATTTCACAGACGACTTTGTCAGGATCGAGTTGTGTAAAGGTAATTCCTAAAGCACCTATCAATGTCTGTTCCAGATCAATACTATCCAATAAATTAAGTTCTTTCATCCTTTTCTCTACCTCCATTTCACTGATATGCTTCTATTACATGTATATACATGTAATAGAAGCATACTACTAAGTGTAGCGGGAAATCCAGCTTTAAAATTTGTGCCCGTACATGTACAATAGAATGAATTGTCGAAGCGGCTGTAACAGTACGATTATCATTTTAAGGAAAGAGTGGACATCATGAGAAAAAAATTGGATCAAGAGCAAGCAAATTATATTATTGACGTGTGTGCCAGTGCGAATCTCCGTACGGTATCCGGATCACTTACACAACTATACAATCATCTCTTGAAACGTACTGGATTAAAAATCACCCAATATTATATGCTCGGCAATATTTATACATCGCCGGATATTTCGATTAGTAAATTAGGTGAGATGATGTTGCTGGATCAAACGACCGTTACGCGTAACTTGAACATTCTAAATGATTCCGGATATGTACAGATCAAGAGAGCGAAACAGGACACGCGAACCAAAGTGGTCACGATCACAGAATTAGGGTACGACAAATTAAATGAGGCTACACCGCTTTGGACACAAGTACAGGAACAAATTGAAGGATCTATTGGCAAAGCAGAATACATGGACTTACTGAAGAAGTTGAAGGCATTACAGAAAGTGATTGATGAATTCAAAAGTTAAGTAACATAAAAATGAATCTCCATTCATAAATTGATTGACAACTCGAAAAAATCCAGTAAAATACATGTATATACATGTATCGAAAATGTAAAGTTTTTGAAACGTCTTAGTGTATGTTCGTTACAGGAATACATTTATACGTTTTGAAAGCGCTTACGATAAAAGGAGAGTGTTTCTAATGAGTTTAGTAGAATGGAAAAAGAGTATGAGTCTTCCAGTGATCGCAGCCCCGATGTTCATTATTAGTAATCCTAAGACTGTGATTGAGCAATGCAAAGCAGGAGTAATCGGTTCTATGCCTTCTCTAAATGCAAGGCCCGTTGCACAATTGGAAGAGTGGTTGATCGAGATTACAGAAGAATTAGCCGACTATAATGCGAAAAATCCCAATAAACCAGCCGCGCCATTTGCGATCAACCAAATCGTCCACCGATCCAATGAAAGATTGCAAGAAGATATGGAGCTGTGTGTAAAGTATAAAGTTCCGATCATTATTACATCGCTAGGCGCCAGAGAAGATGTCTATGAGGCTGCACACAGTTACGGCGGAATTGTATTGCATGATGTGATCAATAATACGTTCGCGAAGAAAGCAATTGAAAAAGGTGCAGATGGTTTAATTGCGGTGGCTGCAGGAGCGGGAGGGCACGCGGGTCCGAAAAGCCCGTTCGCACTCATTCAAGAAATCCGGGAATGGTTTGATGGACCACTGGCACTTGGTGGATCTATCGCAACCGGCAGAAGCGTATTGGCAGCCGAAGCCATGGGGGCCGACTTTGCCTATATCGGATCGCCATTCATCGCTACTGAAGAAGCGAGAGCCATTGAAGAGTATAAACAAGCCATCATAGACGCCACTTCGGATGATATCGTATACAGTAATTACTTCACAGGAGTACACGGGAATTATTTAGCTACGTCCATCAGAGCTTCGGGTTTAGATCCTGATAACTTACCGGAAAGTGATCCAAGTAAAATGAATTTCGGTGGTGATGCAGGTCAAAAAGCTTGGAAAGATATTTGGGGCTGTGGTCAAGGAATTGGCATCATCGATAAAGTTCAACCTACGAAAGAGTACGTCGCACAATTAGCACAGCAGTACCAAGAGGCAAAGGATAAGTTGGTAGGAGATAAAGTGAACACGGCGAGCACATAATAAAGAAAAGAATCATGATAAAAACAAGTATGTCCATCCAGACACGCTTGTTTTTTATTTGCCTGCTTAGTGTTTGTGAGTGGAGTTTGTTTCAATACGGTTAATTTTTAAATCATTCATTGCGGTCTTTTGATAGGTGAATTCTACATCTGTTTGGAGTTGTTCGAGTAAGGAGAGGGTTTTAGATTGTATTTCAGTTAAAGAAACATAGTTGATGTAAATTGTATCCTGTTTAGTTTCAATAGAAGACAACCGTTTATTTGTCAATTGCTGTTCTTTTTTCACTTCTGACATGTCTGTATTTAGAACTTCGACATGTAATTTTAGTGCACTAACGTCTGATTTAAGTGTACTAACATCTGACTTAATCCCAGAGATGTCAGTTTTAATGCCTTTCATTTCACTTAAAATTTGTTGTAAAAGTACGTCGCTCATGTTCCTCCATCCTTTCTTATTCATTTGGTTACCTCTATATACTAGCATGCTTTGCACTAAAGAAAGATCCCATCATATATACGAATCAATAGATTGATTACATACCTAATGGGGTATACAATGGATGTACATACAAATGAAAAGGAGTTTTTTACATGTCTGAAAAAGCAACCGTATATGTATCATCTACTTGTCCTTATTGTACGATGATGACGAATTATCTGGATGAAATCCATGTGCCTTATGAGACAATCAATGTCTCTACAAATCCTGCAGAAGGAGAGCGTCTGGTGGAACTAACCGGACAGATGGGCGTTCCACAAACACAGTTGAATGGAAAATGGATTATCGGCTTTGATCCAGCAAGTATTCACGCTGCACTAGACGCATGAATAAATATAAACGTTTTTTGTTCAATCGAAACTGCACAATCCAATCGGCCCAAGAAATGGAAAAGAACGTATTTCCGCGCTTTTGTATTGGCCATATAGCATTTGCGGTGATGGGAGTCATTCTCGTCATCATCGAATGGACTCACTAATAGGAGGCATTAATTATGGAATGGATCATCATAGCACTCCTCGTCGGCTTCGTAGTTTGGCGTATGAAGCCTGCAAAAGGTGTGCGTTCAATCTCGACTGCACAATTAAAAGATAGAGTGAACGATCAAAACGTCCAATGTATCGATGTGCGGACACCAGCTGAATATTCAGGACGCCATATAAAGAAATTTAAAAATATTCCTTTGAATTTGCTTTCAAAACAGATGGGAACATTGAAGAAAGATCAAGAAGTCATCGTCATCTGTCAAAGCGGCATGCGCAGTGCCAATGCAGCAAGCCAACTGAAAAAAGCGGGATTCGTGAATGTAACGAATGTACGCGGGGGAATGAGCGCGTGGCAAGATTAATTATTAAAGAAGTGTCTCGGAGATCCTATCTCGGGACGCTTTTTTGCGTGAAAATAAAATCGGTTGACTAGGCGAATTATAGAAAATCATACTACCAAATCAGGAAGTATGATTTTTCCGAAAATACATGAGATATGATACACTAAGCTAAAGATCATAAGAGGAGGGCTTTCCATGATACATGTTGGTCTGACAGGGTGGGGAGACCATCCAAGTCTATACAATGAGAATACAGTCGCGAATAAAAAACTACTAGATTATAGTAAACACTTTCCAATCGTTGAGCTGGATTCGACGTTTTATGCTATACAATCGAAAAAAGTTATGGATAAATGGACAGAGGAAACGCCCGCTAATTTTCAATTTGTCGTGAAGGCGTATCAGGGTATTACAGGTCATCAGCGTGGAAAGTTACCATATGAATCTGAAGAGGAGATGTTCTCGCTGTTTAAGCTGTCCCTGACGTCATTTGTTGAAGCGGGGAAGCTTGCGATGGTACTGGTACAGTTTCCACCTTGGTTCGATTGTAAGAAGGAAAATGTGGATCGCATTCGCTATGTGCATGAACAATTACAGCCGTTGCCAATCGCTGTAGAGTTTCGCAATCAAACGTGGTATTCTCCAGCTTATCGAGAGAAAACACTCGACTTTCTGAAAGACTTGAACATCATCCATGTCGTTTGTGATGAGCCGCAAGTAGGGGACGGAAGTGTGCCGCTAGTCCCAGTTGCAACGGATCCGAAAGTTTTGTTACGTCTTCACGGTCGCAATGATAAAGGGTGGGTAAATACTACGGGAGATAGTAAAGCATGGCGTAAAGTCCGCTATCTTTATGATTATAATGAAAAAGAGTTAGAGAGTATGCGTGACATCGTGAAACATCTTCAGAAGCAGACTGAAGACGTATTTGTCATCTTTAATAATAACTCCGGCCAGCATGCAGCGAAGAACGCCAAACAATTTGCACGATTACTTAACATAGAATACGGTCAGCCTCTCACCAAGCAACTGAATTTATTTGAGGGGGATCACTGATGGAATTTGTAGTACTCGCGTTAATAGGTTTAGCATCCGGTATTATCGGTTCGATTGCGGGCCTCGGTGGAGGAACCATCTTGGTTCCTGTCACATTGTTTGTCGGATTAAATTTAGGAATGATTCCTGATATTACACCGCAAAGTGTAGTGGGCTTATCGGTCATCATGATGATTGCGAATGGACTTGGATCGACACTGTCTTATATGAAAGTAAAGACGATTGATTATCGCAGTGCATGGTTATTTTTCGCCGCGAGTATACCGGGTATCATTCTTGGAGCGCTAGTCAATAAAAGCGTAAGTTTGTCCTCATTTAATTTATATTTTGGCATATTGCTCATCATTTTATCTACACTGTTATTAACGAGAAAATATTTGAAACCGATTAGATGGTTTGTAGACAATGGAAAAAAGATTAAGTTTACTGATCCGCAAGGTAAAACACATATCTATGGCTACCCAATTTGGTTTGCCATCTTATTGGCATTGTTCATTGGATTTACGTCGGGCTTATTCGGAATAGGTGGCGGTACGATGATTGTGCCGGCAATGATTTTACTATTCTTGTTCCCGCCACACGTCGCTGTTGCGACATCTATGCTTATGGTGTTTTTATCAGCAATCGTTAACTCGGTATCTCATATTTCACTCGGTCATGTGCCATGGCTGTATACGATACCTGTCGTGCCGGGCGCCTATTTTGGTGGCATGCTCGGCGCCTATTTAAACAGCAAAATGAAATCAGATACATTGGTTTTAGTCATACGCATCATTTTACTCGTCTTTGGACTTCGTTCCATCTATGAGGGGATTTGGGGTTGACACATATGAAGGAGACGGTAGCAACGATCCATATTTATCATACGAATGACGTCCATAGTCATTTCGAGAATTGGCCGCAAATTCATCACTTTCTTACTAAGCGGAAGCAACAAGCTGAAGAGAATGGGGAGCATTGTTTTCTATTTGATATTGGAGACCATATTGATCGGTCTCATCCGTTTACCGAAGGAACAGAAGGGAAAGGGAATATTGAATTATTAAACAAAGCAGGATACGACGCGGTAACGATTGGCAATAATGAAGGAATCACCATGTCAAAGGAAGCGTTAAATAGATTATATGAAGATGCGCACTTTGATGTAGTGCTCTGCAACTTGACTGAACAGGGTGGTAAGCTACCATACTGGGCGAAGACGTCCACAATATTGGAGACCACGGAAGGTGTGCGCGTCGGTGTCATCGGTGCCACAGCGCCATACTATGATTTTTATGAACAACTAGGCTGGTGCGTAAGCGAACCGCACGCGGCGTTGCGGGAAATGGCCCGCAACTTGCGTCCTCAATGCGATGTCATCGTGTGTCTCTCACATTTAGGAATCAATGAAGATCGTATTTTAGCTGTGCAATGCCCGGAGATCGATGTGATTTTAGGAGCGCACACACACCATTTATTACAAAATGGTGAATGGATTGACGACACGCTACTTGCGGCTGCGGAAAAATTCGGTCAGTATGTCGGTCACGTCCAGATCGATATAGACCGTATGACAGGTCAAGTCGTTCATATGAAAGCAGAGGTTTTTCCAACACAGATGATGGAAATGTCAGAAGAGGATATGGAACAGGTGAATAGCTTATTTGCTAAAGGGGAAGAGACACTAGAAGTGCCCGTGTTTTATAATCCATCTCCATTATCACAGCGTCTTACAGGAGACAGTCCATTATCCTCGCTGTTTGGTCGCGCGTTACTTACGTATCTTGATGCCGACTGTGCGCTTTTCAACGCGGGTATTTTCCTTGGTAGTTTAGATAAAGGCTGGGTGACAAAAGGGGATTTGCACTCTTTATTGCCACACCCTATCAATCCTTGCCTAATTCATTTAGATGGCATGGATTTGCTGACAGTCTATGAGCAATCACTTGATCCGAAGTGGACGGAACTTCCGATAAAAGGTTTAGGATTTCGTGGGACGCTGATGGGTAGTATGATACATGAACACTTATACCGTAACACGGACGGACAATTATTTGCAGGCAACCGTTTGGTAGAACCCGGTAAAATGTACACGTTGGCAACACTTGATATGTTCACGTTTGGCTTTTTCTATCCGATATTAAAAGAAGCGAAGAAAGAATATATCATGCCGGAAATGCTTCGCGATATCCTCGGTTGGTATGGAAGGAAATATTTCAATGAGCGTTAGTTATGTCCGCCTCCTATTTCGCATAATGTGAAGTAGGAGGCGTTTTCATGCGGTTTTATACGAATCAAAAACGACCAAAGAAGTTTAACTATGGAAAAACTATTCTGCGCTTTGTCATCCCAACCATCATGGTGGGAGTGGCGATATTTTTCTATACGGTCAATAAACAGCTAACGCCAATCTATACACAATATGCCGAAGTGCAAACGCAGAAAATAGCCAGTTACGTGATCAGTCAAGCGATAAACAATCGATCCACCAGTGTTTACGATGTCAATGAAATTATAGAAAATGTTCCCGATGATACAACAGATACGGTGACAACGAAGTTTAACGCTGAAATTATCAGCCAGGTCATGTCAGAAATTCATCAGCTTGTTGAAAATCATCTGGAGCGTGCAGAAGGCGGAGATCTCGATATGCTACCGCCACTCGGAGATCTCGAGTACAATCCTGATCGTATGGAAAAAGAACAAGGTATTGTATTTTTCGTTCCGATTGGGCAAGCAGCGAATATCCCGTTGCTCGGTAACTTGGGGCCGAAAATCCCAATCCGCTTCCACGTCATTGGAGATGTACATGCAACAGTAGAAACCGATATTCGTGAATTTGGTATTAATAATGCCTATGTGGAAGTGTATCTGATGTTGCAAGTCAATGTGCAGATTATCGTTCCGCTAGCAACTAGCAGAAGTGTAGTGGAGCAGAAAATACCGATTGCAATTGGCTTGATCAGAGGAAAGGTACCACAAATTTATTCAAAAGGAGAGCAAACGCCAGCACAAATCGAAGTTCCGCTAGAGAAGACGGAGTAAAAGGCTATTGTGAACAAAGTCAATTATTGCTACACTAAGAACAGAAGAATATCGAGACTTACGTAGAGGCTGCATTGTTTATAAGTACCTGGCGAGAGAGTGACATCTATGACCGCGAGCGAAAGGAGACAATGCCGAAGTTTGAGAAGGGTCAACTTCTCAAGTTGGGGTCATTTCAAAGAGGAATGACACTGTCATACAGCGATAAATGTATGGAGAGCTACAGTTGCCAATTGTACTGCGATTTATGAATGTATTGCTTGATCAATTGACTGGCCGACTCCTACACGTATGCTATTGCCTGTGGGGTTGGCTTTTTTATCGGTAAATTAAGGAATTACAGGATAGTATTTGCTTTCCACTCTTCGATAGATCTTCTGCATTTCGATATCATCTAGCAACTAGAAAGAGGGGAATTACAATGATCGGAACATGGGTCTCTATTTTGCCTCCTATTATCGCCATCGTGATGGTGTTGGCGACGAGGAGAGTATTATTATCATTAGGAGCGGGAATTGTTACAGCGGCTTTACTTTTAGCGAACTTTGCTCCGTTTGAGACATTAAAAGGTGTATGGAGGGCCATGACAGTTTCGTTTTGGGATGGCGGGCTCAATACATATAATATATTTATTATGTTATTTCTATTATTACTAGGTGTCATTACGGCATTCGTCAGTTTATCCGGAGGGAGCGCCGCATTTGCACGCTGGGCAGTTAAACGCATCCGTACAAAACGTGGCGCGAAGCTGTTGACGATGGGGCTAGGGATTGCAATTTTTGTAGATGACTACTTCAATGCCTTGGCAGTTGGACAGATTGCAAGACCCATTACAGATCAGCACAAAATCTCTCGTGCGAAATTGGCATACTTCATTGACTCAACGTCAGCACCTATTTGTGTCGTGTCACCCATCTCGAGTTGGGGCGCATTCTTGATTGGACAACTTGCACTTATTTTAGGTACGACAGCAGCGGTGAGCTATTCGCCATTAACGGCATTTATTTTGATGGCGCCGATGAACTTCTATGTCATTGCGACATTGTCCATGGTCTTCTTCTTTGCTTGGACGAATAATGACTTCTTTGAAATGAAGAAACATGAAGACCGTGCCATGAATGAAGGCGAACTTTATGATCAAGGTAAAGAAATTCCAGGTCAGCTAAAGGAAGAATTCCCTGAGCATACGCACGGCAAAGTTCGCGATTTGGTTGCACCGATCGTGACGTTGATTGTGGTAACGCTCGGCATGATGATTGTTACTGGCTATAAAGAAGCGGGCGTTTTCGATATCTGGGCAATATTTGAAAACACTGATGTACCGTTCTCTTTGGTAATTGGTGGTGTTACGGCTACTTTGCTAGCTATGTTGTTATATATTCTGCAAATGAAAAAGAACGAAACAGCAAGTGTATCATGGATGTGGCGTGCATTGATTAGCGGAGTGAAAGCGATGATGCCTGCCATTCTCATCTTAATTTTCGCTTGGGGATTGACTGAGCTAATCGCTTCCTTAGATACAGGTCTATTCCTATCTACCATGGTAGAGCAATTAAATATTCCAGTCACGTTCCTTCCGGTTTTGATCTTTATATTAGCGGGATTAATGGCATTCTCGACAGGTACCTCATGGGGTTCTTTCGGTATCTTAATGCCAATTGCGGGTACCATTATGGTCAATGCAGCACCTGAATTATTATTACCGGCATTGGCGGCAGTACTTGCTGGCGCAGTATTTGGAGATCACTGTTCACCGATTTCCGATACGACTATTCTTTCTTCTACTGGAGCAGGTTGTAACCATATGGATCACGTGTCCACACAATTACCTTACGCGCTTGTCGCAGCTGCTGTAGCAGCAATCGGGTATGTTGTGCTCGGGCTGACGGGTTCTGTGTGGATCGGTTTAGCAGCTGTTATTATTACTCTAATAGTATTATTCGCGTATTTGAGTGCCAAAGGTAAGAAACACCCAGAACAAATAGCATAGTTTACCATTTAGACTAAGAGTGATAATTACTTCATTCTTAGTCTAAATTTGTTTTGACATCTCTAATTAGGCTGTTTATACTAAATATACAGAACTAGAGTTGTCAGAATAAATCAAATGGTAAAAGTTTTGTAAAATAACAAAAAAGAGGTGAAGTTGTATGGAAAATCGTTCACAGTGGGGAACGAGAGCTGGTTTTATACTGGCTGCAGTGGGTTCGGCTGTAGGACTCGGAAACATTTGGCGCTTTCCTTATGTCGCCTATGAAAATGGCGGCGGCGCATTTTTTATCCCGTACTTATTTGCCCTTTTAACAGCAGGTATTCCGATCCTGATTTTGGAATTCACGATTGGACATAAATATCGTGGATCAGCCCCCCTTTCATTCTTCCGATTGAATGGAAAAAAAGCCGAGTTTCTAGGCTGGTGGGGGATCTTTGTATCCTTCGTTATTTCTACCTATTATGCCGTAATCATTGCATGGGCTATGAAATATACCGTCTACTCATTTAGTTTATCGTGGGGGAAGGATCCAGAAGCATTCTTCTTCGGAGATGTTCTGAGTTTAGCGGATAAACCTGGAGAAGTCGGAGGACTCGTTGGAGGTGTAGTATTACCCTTACTACTTGTCTGGGTGATTTGTTACATCATCCTAATGGGTGGTGTCAAGAAAGGGATTGAATTGGCGAATCGGATATTTATTCCTGTTCTTTTCTTACTCTTCTTATTTGTCGTCATCCGTGCCATCACACTTGATGGAGCTATGGTTGGACTGGATGCGTTCTTTAAACCAGATGTCGATAAGTTACTGAACCCTCGTGTATGGGTTGCAGCGTATGGACATATCTTCTTCAGTTTATCGATCGCATTTGCCATTATGATCACGTATTCTAGTTATTTACCAAAGAAATCCGATATTACAAATAACGCCTTTATTACAGGTTTTGCAAACTCTTCTGTCGAGTTACTGGCAGGTATCGGAGTATTCGCGGTACTAGGATTCATGGCAACGAATCAAGGAGTAGACGTAGCAGACGTAGCCACGGCAGGTGTAGGGCTTGCGTTCGTCGTATTCCCTGAAATTATTAATCAAATGCCAGGATTAAATGGCCTGTTCGGTGCATTCTTCTTCCTGTCGCTGACACTTGCCGGGATCACCTCACTCATCTCGATTTGTGAAACGTACATCGCAGGTATGGCAGATAAATTCAATATTTCAAGACGTCGTTCGGTGACGATCGGTGTCGGATTATCAGCCGTCATCTCCCTGCTGTATGCAACGAACGGTGGTTTATACTTCTTAGACGTAGCGGATTACTTTATCAACCAATTTGGTATCGCAGTCATCGGTCTAATTGAAGTGGTCTTACTGGCTTGGGTGTTCAGAAAACTTGGTCTGTTCGAACAGCATGCTAACGCAGTATCAGATATTCGTCTTGGCTGGTGGTGGAAAGTATCATTATCATTCATCACACCAGTAGTATTGGGTACGATGTTATTCTTCCTCATCAAAGATAACATCGCAGAAAACTATGAAGGATACCCTACATCGTTCTTATGGACGATTGGCTGGCCGGTAGCAATTGGCGCATTTGTGATGTCGATCGTTTTCACGTCATTAAAGTGGAAAGACAACACACGAATTACAACAGATTATGAAGAAGATAAAGGGGGGCTATAAATGGATACAGGAATGAGCGGCTCTGCAATTCTCATGATGCTACTTGGTGTGACAATCATCTGGGGCGGTCTATTTATTAGCATCTTTTACGCTACGATCCTCAGTAAGTTTCGAAAGAAATTCAAAATCGAATAGTAAACGATGGACACCTGTAACCGGAAATATGGTTGCAGGTGTTTTTTGTTGTAAGTTGGCGGGTGCACCGTTGATCGACGCTGCAGGAGGATGCTTAAGTAATGTAAGGGGTCAAAGCCACGCGTATTAGAAATCATCCACCACAACAGCGGAAATCCAAAATCAGTCATCCTATTCCAAATTTCTACTCGCTTACCTTATTGCTTGCAATGTGTGTCATCTATAATTGAAGGTTATCTGAATTTATGTTACATTGACATGAGAAGAATCTATCAACAGAATGGAGTCGGTAGCGTTGTCATGCAAACCTGAAACAGGAAGAAAATCTGAGCATGTTAGAAAGCCGGATTGGCTGAAAATTAAGCTGAACACCAATGAGAACTATACAGGTTTAAAGAAATTAATGCGCGAAAAAAACTTGAATACCGTATGTGAAGAAGCGCGTTGTCCGAACATTCATGAGTGTTGGGGAGAGCGACGTACAGCTACCTTTATGATCTTAGGGGCTGTGTGTACACGGGCATGTCGTTTCTGTGCAGTTAAAACAGGTTTACCTAATGAACTTGACACCGCTGAACCGGAACGCGTAGCGGAATCAGTTGAATTGATGAATTTAAAACATGCCGTTGTCACTGCCGTAGCACGCGATGATCTAAAAGATGGAGGCTCTGCGATTTTCGCGGAAACCATTCGTGCGATACGCAGGAAGAACCCATTTACGTCTATTGAAGTATTGCCATCGGATATGGGTGGAGACATAGAGAACTTGCAACGTTTGATGGATGCAAAACCAGATATCCTCAATCATAATATTGAAACAGTACGTCGTTTAACACCGAGAATTCGTGCGCGTGCAACATATGATCGTTCACTTGAATTACTTCAACGTGCCAAAAACATGTATCCCGAGATCCCGACAAAGTCTTCACTAATGGTAGGACTCGGAGAAACAATGGAAGAAATTATTGAGACAATGGATGATCTGCGTGCACACAACGTAGATATCATGACAATTGGTCAATACTTGCAACCAACAAAAAAACACGCTAAAGTCGTAAAATACTATTCGCCTGACGAGTTTGGTGAGTTGCGGAAAATCGCAATGACTAAAGGATTTTCTCATTGTGAGGCGGGGCCGCTTGTGCGTTCAAGTTACCACGCAGACGAGCAAGTTAATGCTTCGGCCAGAGAAAAACAGCGCCAAGGTGACGAACTGCTGAAACTTGAAGGACAAGCGAGCAGTTAAATGGAAGTGAAGCAGAGAATGGTTATTGTAGAGAATATGCAATATGAAATTGCAGAAGAGTTTCGCGATGGGTTCGATGAAGAAGCCTTGAACGAACGCTTTAGCGAAGTACTGTTAAAGTATGACTTTATCTTGGGTGACTGGGGATATGGTCAATTACGATTAAAAGGCTTTTTTGATGACCGTAATTCCAAATCCACATATGAAACGAAAATTAGTACTGTCCAAGATTATATTTATGAATACTGTAATTTCGGTTGTGCTTATTTTATCTTGAAAAAGATTGGAAAAATAAAAGCGGAACTAACGGAAGTGGAAGCGGTGGACGAAGTACTTTCTGAAACGCCATCTACTTCAAAAATAGACTAATAAAAATGAAAGCTTCGGGCAAATTAGCTCGGAGCCTTCATTCGTTTCGCAATAAATATGGTAAGATAGAAGTATGAGATATATGAGGAGGAAGAACAGTATGTATTTTGTAGATCAAAACCAAATCAATAAAACATTAGTGTATATGGAGCAGTTGATCGATATTTTCAAAAAGGAAACGAACTGGCTACAAAGCGATGTAAATAAGCTGGCTTTAGAGCGAATTGCACACGGTTTGATTGAAGGAATCATTGACGTAGGTAATTCTATGATCGACGGATTCATCATGCGTGACCCTGGAAGTTACGACGATATAATCGATATTCTTGAAGATGAAAAAGTGATCCTATCCGAGCAAGCCACTCCATTAAAGGCATTCATTTCATTACGCCCAATGATTGTCCGCCAATTCGTGGAAGTCGATGCGGATAAAGTAGTACAATCCATTTGCGAGACGCTTAAAGAACTACAACAATTCCCAGGACAAGTTCGAGACTACTTAACGAATGAATTAGGTCCAGTCTCGGCGTTTCTTCCGACAGAATGATGAGGCAATATAAAGCGTATTGTTTCGATTTGGATGGCACGATGTATCGTGGTAGTGAACCTATCCAAGAAGCGGTAGATTTCGTTGCGGCGTGCCAAGCTGAGGGTAGGGGAACATATTTCATTACGAATAACGCTGCCTTGACACGTACTGCGCAACAGAAGAAACTAGCAAGTTTTGGTGTGAGTACAGAAACTGATTTCATCATGAATTCAGCCACCACACTGGCTCGTTATTGCAAACAGCATTATGACGGTGCAAATGTCATGATGATTGGTGAAGAAGGATTGCGTGAGGCATTGGAACTCGAAAATATTACGATCACCACAACGAATCCAGATGTGGTGGTAATGGGACTCGATCGTCAGGTTACATACGACAAACTCGCGAATGCTTGTCTGGCGATACGTAACGGTGCTCATTTCTTAGGCACCAATCAAGATATTAAATTCCCGACTGAAAAAGGACTAGTACCAGCTAACGGTTCTTTCCTTAAGTTGATGGAGGCGGCGACTGATACAAAGCCACTCATTGTTGGAAAACCAGAGCCGCATATGCTGGAGTTCATCCGGCAGCAAGGAATGTACGAGAAGGAAGACATGATCCTGATCGGCGATAATTACGATACGGATATCATGGCGGGTATTCGCTATGGTATAGATACAGCGTATGTCGCGACAGGAGTCACGCGTAGAGAAGATGTGCTAAAGAAAGCGCAACAACCTACTTATATGCTGAATTCGCTTGCGGAATGGCTGAAGTAATAAGAAGCTATCGAAGAAGTCGTTACACACAGGCTTCTTGCGATAGCTTTTTTGTTTAACAGGGGAGCTATTAGGGAATAGTGGACAATGATAGTGGACTATAGCAAAAAAGGATGTCTCTAGAAGCATAATCGCTAGAAGACATCCTGTTGACGGTATTTTATTAAAAAAGTGGATTTTCTTCAATGAACTGATAAATTTGCTTCGTCAATTCATCCGCTGTATCCGCTTCGACAAGTTCACCATTAACAATCGCGTACAATGTGTCGCTACATTTCGTACAATAGCTCAAACAGCCGTATTCGAGTACGTCAATGTTTGGGTCCCGTTCCAACGTTTCGAATACAGGGTAGGCACCGTTAGCCAAATTACTCATACAAAACTCCACGATGGGATTCATCTTTCTCACCTCGCCTACTAGAAATGGTACTCTTTTTTTACAAAAGCGTCAATGAACATGACATATTGTGAAAGTTGTCACATACTGTTATACTAGCAAATGAGATGCACGAGAAAATGGACATAGAAGGAGGACATTATGAGAAAATTACTTTTACTAGGTGCCGGCTATGGTAACATGAGAATTTTATTGCGTTTACTAAATAAAGATTTACCAAGCGATATTGAAATTACACTTGTCGACAGAACCTTATTTCATAGTTTGAAAACAGAATTTTATGCATTGGCAGCGGGAACTGTGTCGGATGCCGATGTGCGCGTCGCGATCCCTGTTCATGACCAATTGAAAGTGGTAGAAGGCGAGATTCAAGAAATCAAGCCAGAAGAAAAAGAAGTGTTGTTGGCAGACGGACAAGCACTTGCATACGACGAATTGGTCATCGGACTAGGTAGTGAAGATAATTACCACAACGTACCTGGAGCAGCTGAACATACGCTGAGTATCCAAACGATTGGGAAATCCCGCCGGACGTATCAGACGTTACTCGGACTAGGCGATGGCGCAACAGTGGGAATCGTAGGTGCGGGACTTAGCGGTATCGAATTAGCGAGTGAGTTACGTGAGAGTCGTCCGGATTTGAAGATTAAATTATTCGATCGGAGCCCGCGTATTTTACGTGACTTCCCTGAACGATTGAGTAACTTCGTAAAAGGTTGGTTTGATCAAAACGATGTAGAAGTCGTAGCGAATTCGAACATTACCAAAGTAGGCGAACATACTCTCTATAATCATGAAGATACAATCGATGTAGATGCAGTCGTTTGGACAGCTGGTATTAAGCCAGGCAAGGTTGTGGACGATTTAGTCATTCAGAAAGACCGTTCAGGCCGTATCGTACTCAATCAATACCACCAAGTTCCAAGTTACCGAAACATTTACGTTGTCGGGGACATCGCTGCGCTTCCACATGCACCAAGCGCTCAGTTGGCAGAAGTTCAAGGCGAGCAAATCGTTCAAGTATTACGCTCCACTTGGAAAGGTGAGCCGCTAATGCTTGAAATGCCGGAGCTGAAACTAAAAGGTTTCATGGGTTCGTTAGGGAAGAAGCAAGGATTTGCGTACTTAGCGGATCGTACCGTTACAGGAAGAATCGCCCGTTTAATGAAATCTGGCTTGCTATGGATGTACAAATGGCATAACGGGTAAATTCAACAATCTGCAAGTCACTTCCATGAAGTGGCTTTTTTTAGTTATGATATTGCCTATCGTTCATTGCATACAAAGAAGCGGTCAGTTCCACATAGAACGACCGCTTCAATGAATATATTGTTCTCAATTAATCCATCAATTTCTCAATTTATTCGGCTTGAAAACCTTGTGCTTCTAATGCGTTAAAAACAGGCTTTAGTTGAATATGGCCTTCTCCGATCATTTCATCATTAATCATGACGAGTGGATAAAAATACTCATCATCACGAATTTTTTCGACGATTTCCCGCTGTCGTGATTCGGTTAATTCTTGATCGATATCAATATACGTAATAGAAAACGGTTGTTCAGGGTACTTTCTCGATATTGCTGCTTGAAGCCATTCATACGTATCTTTGGAAGAAGGTGCATTTACACAACTGGCACAGATGACTTCTGCTCCATATACTTCAATTGTTACAGGGGATTGCGACATATTAATCAAACCTCCGATTCATTATTGGATTTTTTCTGCTGGGCAGTTTATAATAAGTATAAGGAAAGGAGAGTGTGTTTACAATGACAACAGATATTAAATTATATGAGCCGGTAAAAGAAGTGCTAGATAAATTGCGCCCATTCCTCTTGCGAGACGGAGGGGACTGCGAACTAGTGGATATTGACGAAGGAATAGTGAAGCTGCGCCTATTAGGAGCATGCGGTACTTGCCCTAGTTCAACGATTACATTAAAAGCTGGCATTGAACGTGCATTACTTGAAGAAGTACCAGGTGTAGTAGAAGTAGAACAAGTATTTTAATTTCACTAAATAAAAAAGCCGTGCAAATGAAGTATAACCTTCTTTGCACGGTTTTCCTTATTCAACTGGTTTTATGAGCGGTTTCCTCATCACGGATTTCTTGCCATCGATCTTTGGCCATTTTGATGATTGTAGGTTCGGTTGATCTGTTTTGCGTTTCAATTACACGTGAGAAGTTTCGTATGGCTTCTGCGCGATCATGAATGCGCCAAGATAATTCCGCAATGATATATTGCACACGGGTTTCAGACATTTGTGTTCCGATATAATCACCTTCAGAAAATGCCTTTATGTAGAGGTCGCGAGATATTTCAAGATAACGCATTTCTTTCTGACGGTTTCCCTCATTACGATAAATCCAAGCGATACGTAACATGATTCCTGCTATCGTTAAATACTTTTCTTTTTTAAAATTGGCATTTAAATATGCTAATTTATAGGCTTCAATTGCTTGCTCTTTCGTCCGTACGCCACCAAAAGAGCGGCTATGCCATTTAGCTGTTATGTTTTTAGCGATCATTTCTTTTGTGCCGGGCGCAAAGTAGGGAGCGAAATCATCAGTAAATGCAAAACCGCAATTCGGACATACGGCAACATTATAAAAAATAGGATTAACTTCCTTGTCCAAGTAAATAGGCCTAAAATCGCTATCATGATTAACTACTCGTACTTGGCGAGAACGAACTTTAGTAGTAGGGAAATGCTCTTTACACAGTAAGCACTGCATTTTTTTCTCATAAAACGGGCTAATTTCCACTAGTATCATCCCTTTCTGTCCTAAGTCTTATTGTACATTATAATAGACCTAGTGGGGGGCTATTTGTTTGCATTGTGAGGAAAAAGATTGATATGATAAAAAGAAAACGTGGAAAGTGAGTGGTATTCATGACGAACACAGTAGAGATAACAGAAGCAGCGGCATTTCACGTAAAAAAAATGATGACACATAATGAAGAAGAAGGATCTTTCTTGCGCGTTTCCGTTAATGGCGGAGGTTGTAGCGGGTTGACATACGGTCTTGGTTTTGCCCAGGAAAAAGAAGAGGATGATATTTCGTATACTGCACATGGAATTCCTGTAGTTATTAAAGAAGAGGATGCAGCGATTCTTGTAGGGACAAAAGTGGATTATAAAGAATCTTTAATGGGTGGCGGCTTCACCATCGACAATCCGAATGCCATTGCAAATTGTGGTTGTGGTACTTCATTTAGAACAGCTAACAAAGCTGGCGCTCCGGCAGATTGCGAGTAAATGAAGAAGTGATTAGTCGAGCGGAATGTGAGGGAATTATAAGGACGCTACATTACTAGTCTAAATTGATTATTTGCACAATTATAATTCTGTTGAAATACGTTCGCAAAAGGTCTACTATAGGAAATGAAAGTAAGATTCTATTCATATCAAACTAAATGCCGGCACTGCAAAATAAGTAAGATTGATTTTACACGTACTCGGCGTTTAAGAAACTAAAAGGTGGTTCGATTTACGTGAAAAGACCAACAATCTTAGTATTGGGTGCAGGTTATGGCGGTTTGATGACTGTTGTGAATTTACAAAAGTCATTAGGTGCAGATGAAGCAGATATCGTTCTAATCAACAAAAATGACTATCACTATGAATCTACATGGTTGCATGAAGCGGCAGCTGGAACGTTAACTCCAGAACAAGTTCGCTACGATATATCCAGTGTAATCAATAGCAATAAAGTAAAGTTCATCGAAGCTGAAGTTACGGGCATCGATGTCGCAACGAAAAACGTCAAAACGAACCTCGGTTCTCACACATATGATTATTTAGTAATTGGTCTTGGTTTCGAAGGAGAAACTTTCGGAATCCCAGGTTTGGACAAGTACGCATTATCCATTGCCAATGTGAATGCAGCTCGTCACATTCGTGATCACATGGAATATCAATTCGCTACATGGTCTACTGAAGAAGTTAAAGATGATAGCCGTTTGACTATCATCGTAGGTGGGGCTGGATTCACAGGAATCGAGTACCTTGGTGAACTAGGAGACCGTGTACCAGAACTATGTAAAGAATATGATGTACCAGCCAAAAAAGTGCGCATTCTTTGTGTAGAAGCAGCGCCAATGGTCTTGCCTGGTTTCGATCCGGAACTGGTGGAATACGCGGTGCGTCAATTGGGTGCAAAAGGCATAGAATTCTCTATCGGCACGCCGGTTGTTGAAGCGACTCCTGAAGGCGTGAAGATTAAAAAAGGCGAAGATGAGTTTGAATTCATCAAAGCGGGTACAGTCGTATGGGCTGCTGGCGTTCGCGGTAACCACTTGATCGAAGAATCGGGTATAGAAAACATGCGTGCTCGTGTTAAAGTTGAAAAAGATATGCGTGCACCAGGATTCGATGATGTATTTATTGTAGGTGATTGTGCATTGATGATCAACGAAGCGATCAATCGTCCGTACCCACCAACTGCACAAATCGCTATGCAACAAGGCGAGATGATTGCTAACAATATTATTGCATTGATGAAAGGGAACCCAACGAAAGAATTCGTACCGGATTTAAAAGGTAGCGTTTGTTCTCTAGGTGATTCCGATGCGATTGGTGTGGTATTCGATAAAAAAGTGACAGGTGCGAAGGCATCCTTCATGAAGAAAATGATCGATAACCGTGCTCTATTCATGATCGGCGGTCTTGGATTAACGATTAAAAAAGGTAAATTCAACGTATTATAATGAATATAGAAAAGCACTCGCCTTTGCGAGTGCTTTTTGTGTGCATGAAAATAGGCAATAAGTCAACTGTGGAAGTAGTTGAATTAGGGAAAATCGTCTGTCAGATTTTAAGAATTCATGACATCTGAAAAGAACGTTCTGTGTACACTGTCTCATTCTATTGAAAGCCGTCGCATCATCCTGTAAAATGTTGAAGTGATGAACTGGGGGTTAGCAAGCATGCAAACTATATCCATAGCACAAGTAATGCTATCAATCTTGATATTTATTGTCATGTTTTTCGGTATCGGTTTTTTAATAAATATGTTGTTACGTATGACGTGGCTTATGGCTATCATTTATCCGATAATTGTAATTTTTATTATTGATGATGTGCCGATGTATGAATACATTACGAAGCCTAGTTTTGCTTTTAGTGAGCTGGGGGCGAATCTTATGTCGCTGCATGCCGTGGATATCGTGATTCTGGCGAGTGGTATGGTGGGAGCGATTATCGCAGGTTTTGTAATGAAAGCTTTACGCAAGATGGGTTATCAGATGTTTTGATGTTTTTCCATACGTGGATATGAAAAAACGGAGCTGGACAGGAAGTCGTGAATTACGACATCTTGTGACAGTTCCGTTTTTTGTTTTTTACTACTAAGTAAAAGATTGGTGAGGTGAGGGCACCGTTGATCGATGTTACAATATAACGGTATACGTAAAGATCGAGATGAGAATACCTGTTAGAGCTCCGAAAAATACTTCGTTTGGTTTGTGGCCGAGTAGGGTTTTCAGTTCTTGAATTTTTGCGTCATTGTCTTTCTTCGGCCAATCTTTCAAATCGTTGACGAATATTTGGAAGTCGGAGCGCATTTGGTTGATGATGACGGCTTGTTGTCCGGCTTGGTAGCGGATGCCAGTTGCGTCGAACATGACAATGACTGCGAATATAGCGGATATGGCGAATAATGGTGAATCTAGGCCCGCTTCGAATGCGATGGCAGTTGTGAGTGCAGTGACAGCCGCCGAGTGGGAACTCGGCATGCCACCTGTAGACGTCATGAGTCCGAAATCGAGTTTACGTGTCAATAAAAAATGAATAGGAATTTTTACAAATTGGGCAAAAAAGATGGCGAATAGCGCTACGAGGAGCGGTATGTTTTCAAAAATAGCCAAGAGGTTCCACTCCCTTACTGTCAGTAGTTTAGCAATTAGTATAACATAATCTGGATCTACTCGTTGTCTCCAATCCAGAATACTGCTCGTTGCTTGTGCTAATCTGACTAGTCTATACTAGTATGGGGAAAGCGTAAAGAAAAGGGGAGGAACCATTCATGATAAACGTAGAAACAGCATCCGCAATCGATCAGACAGAAGTAGAAGTACTTATTGTAGGAATACCAGATCATCCAGAGAACGTAGAAGGTTTCGATTTGTTCGTTGAATCTTTCCATCTTTTATTGCCAGACTGGATTAAATCACAGGACATTCAACAGAAGTGTAAGGCGATTACCAAAATGCCTGCGCTATCCAAGCAAAGTTACGACCGGGTGTACTTTGTGGGCGTTGGCAATCAGAAGCGACTGACAGAACAGCTATTGCGTGAATTATTCGCTGACGTAGGTAAACAACTACACAAGGACCGTGTGCGCACTGTAGGCGTCTGGACAGCGCCGTTCTCTAATGAGGAGATAGATAGTGAGGACGTAGCGTTCCTGGCCTCTGAGGGTATTGGAATGGGCTCCTACACATATGAAGGGTTCAAGACGTCATCCAATGAAGTGGATGTCTCCTTAACTACTGTGACATTCATTACGACGGAAGATGAAGATCGTGTGACTACTGCAGGAGAAGTGGGCATGATCTCCGCACATGCAGTGAACGAAGCGAGGACGCTAGTCAATGTACCCCCTAATCTATTGACGCCAACTAAGATGGCGGAATACGCACAAGAATTGGCGGAAAGCTATGACTTAGAAATAGATATTCTGGGTAAAGCCGAAATGGAAGAGCTTGGTATGGGAGCCATTCTTGCGGTCAATCAAGGTTCAGTTGAAGAACCGAAACTCATTGTTCTTAAGTATCAAGCGACGGAACAGTGGGAAGATGTCATTGGTTTAGTCGGTAAAGGAATTACTTATGATACGGGCGGCTATTCATTGAAGCCTAAGGACGGCATGGTTGGCATGAAAGGGGATATGGGTGGTGCTGCAGCTGTACTTGGCGCTATGGCGATCATAGGGGAATCACGACCGAAGAAAAATGTGATTGCGGTCATTGCTTCTTCTGATAACATGATCTCCGGTGAAGCGTTCAAGCCGGATGATGTGATCACATCCTTAAGCGGAAAGACCATTGAAGTGTTGAATACAGATGCGGAAGGTCGTTTAGTACTAGCTGATGCAGTGACGTATGCGAAGCAAGCGGGCGCTGAGTATTTGATTGATGTGGCCACGCTAACGGGCGGTGTCATTGTGGCGCTCGGTAATGATAAAACGGGTACACTGACCAACCATGACGCATTCTATAAAAAATTTCAGGAAGCGGCGGAGGAAACAGGGGAATTCATTTGGCAACTGCCCTTAACTGAGAGCGATCGTCAGCGGATTCGCAAAAGTGATGTCGCAGATGTAAATAACTCACCGGGACGAGATGGCCATATGATCTTCGGAGGCGGCTTCGTCGGAGAATTTGTTGGGGATACACCGTGGATTCATTTAGATATTGCAGGTACGTCTGATGCAGCGACGCCACATGCGCTCGGTCCGAAAGGTGCGACGGGCGTTATGGTGCGTACATTGGCGACCTTCGTGGAGCGCTTGGCTGCTGAAGCAGAACCACAAGAATAATTCAGTATAGGCGCTTTCCCCATTCCTTCTTTCCGGTTAGTCATAGGATAGAGGGAAAGGGGGAGCTTGGATGACAAGACATAATTATAGAGGTGGATACGGTGGCGGTCGTCACCATGGTGGAGGGTATGGCGGTGGATTTGGTAGTTTCGGCGGGTTCGGAGGTCCTTTTCTAGGTGGCTTAGTTGGCGGATTTTTAGGTAATGCTATTTCTCCAGGCTATGGCTACGGCTACGGTGGAGGATATTATCCACCTTACTACAACAGCTATCCATACTATCCACAACCATATTATCCTTATTATCCATACTATTAAAAAACACGCCGTGATGACTATTCGTCATCCGGCGTGTTTTTATCTGATTCTATGCGTATTTCTATTACAGCTTCTTTTAGATCATCTCCAACCGTTAATTCGGTAGGCTTTACACCCGACATATACGCAGCGCGAGTCATTAAGTGACCGCCAATCGGAGAAGTGATGAACAAGAAGACGATCCCAAGTAATAATGCCACACTGAAATGGCCTTCATTCCACCAAAAGTGGAGAAATACGCCAAGCAGTAAACTCATAACGCCAAGCGTAGCGCTCTTCGAAGCAGCATGTGCACGTGTATAGACATCTGGGAGCCGTAAAATTCCAATGACTGTGACGATCGTAAAAATGATCCCCACCGTAACGAGTAACACAATCATAATGTCAGCGATTAGGTCCACGTTCGATAATCTCTCCTCTCTCAATGAATTTGGAGAAGGACACTGTGCCAATAAACGACATAATGGCGATCAATAGTATCGCATCGATGAAGAAAGGGGTGTCGAACAAGATGGAAAACAGTGCGATCGCTGATATGAGCATGACACCGACTGCGTCAAGAGCTACTAAACGATCCGGCACAGAAGGACCTTTCCATACACGGTATAGTAATCCGAGCATAGACAGGATAACTAGCACGAGACAGACAGAATAAAATACATTCATCCTCGGCTCACCTCCATAATGGCTTTCTCGAATGTGTTTTTAATAGAATCGATTGCTTCATCGACATCGTCTACATCAATCGCGTGGATATACAAAGTACGCTGATCATCTGAAACATGAACGACGACCGTACCAGGCGTTAACGTAATTAAACTAGATAACAACGTGATTTCCCAATCTTTTTCAAGCTCAGTCGGCAAAGCGAAGAACATCGGTTGCATTGTCGATAAATCCGGTTTGATCACTAGTAGCAACACGGAAATATTCGACATGATCAGTTCTTTTAGAAAAATCGCTGTCAGTTTCACTGCAGACCAGATTCGCCAAATGTACAAGCGTCCACTGAAATAGCGGCGTGTCATGATGATCATCAACAGCCCGATAAGATATCCGATGATGAACGTAGAAGGTGTCAATGAACTTGACATGAACATCCAAACGACTGCAATGAAGAAATTTAATAGTATCTGAAAAGCCATTGACCTCTACTCCTTTAACACCGCATTTATATAGATGGATGGATCAGCCAGTACATTCGCTGCATCCGTCATATATGGCATAAGCCACTCCGTACCTACACCATACACTACCGAAATGAGTACCAACATAACAGCTGGGAACATCATTTGGCGATACGTTCGTGGATCGCGAACAGGTAGCTCGCTCTTTTGAGCACCCCAAAATGCATAAATGAAAATCCGAATGACAGACAGTAGTACTACTAGGCTTGAGGCCAAAATAATGATACTGCCGATCACGTGGTCAGCTTCAAATGCCCCTTTTGTGATGAGCACTTTCCCGATAAACCCACTCAACGGAGGGATGCCAGCCAGACCGAACGCAGCGATTAAATACATCCAACCAAGCGTTCCGTGCGTCTTAATTAAACCACCCATTTGCCGCAAGTTCGAAGTGCCGGTTACGTAGATGATGATACCGATCAGGACAAACAATGCCCCTTTGATCAACATATCATGAATTAAATAGTAAACCGCGCCCTCGAGTCCAGACGTGTTCATTTGAGCTACGCCGAACAAGATGACACCTACTGCAATGATGATATTGTAAATGATGATTTGTTTTACATCGAAATACGCAAGAGCGCCGATACAGCCTGCAATGATAGTTAGTAACGATAGAACCATCAAAAACTGATGCGTAAATCCAATGTCGTGCACGAAAAACAACGTATAGGTACGCGTAATCGCATATACACCGACTTTAGTCAGTAAGGCACCGAATAATGCGAGAACGGGTATCGGTGGTGCAGCGTACGAATTGGGTAACCAGAAATACAAGGGAAAGATTGCCCCTTTAATGCCAAAGACGATCAAAAACAAAATCGCAATAACCGAAATAATTCCTGGTTGATTGATCTCTGCAATCTTCACTGAGATATCCGCCATATTCAATGTACCGACGATAGAGTACAAATACGCTACCGTAATGACAAAGATGGCAGATGAAATAACGTTTACCAATATGTATTTGATAGATTCACGAAGCTGCCGTTTCTCGCCGCCAAGCACAATAAGCAAATAGGATGCGATCAGTAGCACTTCGAAGAATACGAACATATTGAAAATATCGCCTGTTGTGAAAGCGCCATTGATTCCTGTAATCATGAACAGGATCGCAGGATAGTAGAAAAATCTCTCTCTTTCTACACCGATGGATGAAAAGCTATAGATGACGACAAAAAATGTAATGATAATCGTCGTCGTGACGAGCATGGCGGAGAACATGTCCGACACCATCGTAATTCCAAATGGTGCAGGCCAACTCCCGAGTGTCACGGTTTGGATTCCTTCTGTCTTCACTGTCGCGATAAGCCAAAAAGAAGCAACTAGACTGAGAGCCAATCCGATCAGTGTCAAAACTCTCTGGACGACCACCTGCTCTTTGAAAAACAATAAGATCATCGCGAAAAAGAAAGGAATAATGATCGGAAATAAAAGAAGATTAATCATGTTCATCATTCCCTCTCAATTCATTCATATTATCTGTTTGGTGTACAGCATACATACGATATGCCATGACAAGCATGACCGCCGTCACACCAAAACTGATGACGATCGCAGTTAAGATCAATGCTTGAGGCAAGGGATCTGCAAAATCAGTCACTCCGTCGATTAGGACGGGAGGCGCTGAACCTCCGAGTCCACCCATCGTAAGAATGAGTAAGTGCGCTCCATGACTGAGCAAACCAGTACCTAAAATCACTTTCAGTAAACTTCTCGATAAAATCAAATAGACGGCTGCCGTAAATAATATACCGATAAGAATCGCAAGAATAAACTCCATCAGTCATCGCCTCCAATCGATTGAATAATCGTGATGGCGGAACCGACGACAACTAAATAAACGCCACTATCGAACAACATCGCTGTGTGAAGGGACGTGTGTCCGAACAGCGGTAAGTCAAAATCACTGAATGCATGCGTGAAGAGTGGCACATTAAAGAAAATCGAGCCCGCCGCTGTACCTAACGCAAGCAATAATCCGATCGCCGTCATGACCGTAAAGTTGAACGGTAGAATCTGTTGAATCGTCCGTAAATCGAATGCCAACAACAACAGGACAATCGCACCTGTCGTCAACAAGCCACCGACGAATCCTCCACCCGGAGCATAGTGCCCCGCGAAAAAGATGTGTATGGAGAACAAGAAGATGATGAAAAACACTACTTTAGCTGTGGTTTGTAAAATAACATCATTTGTTTTCATCAGTCGGCTCCTTTCTCGATACACGCAAACGAATCATACCAAGTACCGCGATCCCTGCAATAGCGAGTACCGCGATCTCAAATAATGTATCAAATCCACGGTAATCTACAAGAATGACGTTGACGATATTTCCGCCAGCTGCTTCTGTCTTGACCGTATCTTTATAGTATTGAGAAATTGAAGGAATCATTTTTTGTGAGTGACTAGATAGGGCGACCAATGTCACCATTACGCCTACACTAAATGAAACAATCAAATTAACCATTTTATTGCGTTTCGTTTCCCCGTGCGTACTGAGTGCCGGCAAATGTTTGAATGCCAGTAAAAACAACGCAACGGATACTGTCTCGATGACAAGTTGTGTTAGTGCTAAGTCGGGCGCTTTGAAAATGACGAAGAATAACGCGACAGAATACCCGACACCGCCAAGCGCGATGATTGCAGCAAGACGTGACTTCGCAAACACCACAAATCCGACAGATAAAACCAACACGGTAGCATTCAGTGATCCATATAAAGTAATCGCTGCAAAACTGTTCATATCAAGAACGAATGCGTCTTTGAGGAACAACAGCGCGATGATCGTAACAGACATAAATGCGAACATATATAATAAGTAGGTCCGGATCTTGCCTGTCATATAAAGACGAGAAACCCGATTCAATCCTTTTTCACTTCCGCGCATCATCGCATCATAGCCGTTATTCAGCGATAGGCTGTCAGGCTGCATACGATAAAGCGGTTGCCATTTCGGAATGGTTAGATAGAGTAACGTACCGAATGCGACGATACCAATTGTCAGCCATAAACCAGCAGCCCCAAAACCATGCCATGCTTTGACATGAATATCGATAGCGGACGGATTCGCGTACAAAGTTGGTTGAATCGCCATAACGGCCGGTTTAATTATCCACTTACCGATGACATTCGGAATGAAGAACACCATAATGACGATGGATGCCAAAATCATAGGCGAAATTAACATACCAATCGGGGCTTCATGCGGCTGTTTTGGCAATTGATCAAATTTCTTCTGTCCCATAAATGTTTTTAAAACGAAATACATACTGTACGTAAACGTAAACACACTGGCAATCCAAGCGACGATTGGGAACAGTATCCCCCATGTATCGAAGTTGAATAATTCAAAGTGTCGAAGCGCTACCATAGATTCCAAGAACATCTCTTTACTCAAGAATCCACTGAATGGTGGCAAACCAGCCATAGATAATGAACCAATCGCGGCAACAGTAAAGCTGATCGGCATAACGCTCATTAATCCACCGAGCTTACGTATATCTCTGGTACCGGTTTCATGATCAATAATCCCAGCGATCATGAATAGCCCGCCTTTAAATGCGGCGTGGTTAATCAAGTGGAAGATTGCCGCATACGTCGCGAAGCCAAACACGGCTGCGGTCGCATGATACGAGATAGCACCTGCTCCAAGTAAAGACATGATTAAACCAAGTTGACTGACTGTTGAAAATGCTAAAATCGCTTTCAAATCCGTTTGCTTTACTGCGAAGAATGAACCCCAGAACAACGTCAGCAATCCAATTCCTGTAACGAGCCAAATCCAAGTGGACGCTGAGCCGAAAATCGGCGTAAATCGTGCGACCAAATAAATACCCGCCTTCACCATCGTCGCAGAGTGTAAATACGCACTAACTGGTGTGGGCGCTTCCATTGCATCCGGTAGCCAGATATAGAATGGAAATTGTGCGGACTTCGTAAAGGCACCAAGCAAGAGTAAAACTAATGCCAGAGTAAAGTACGGTTGATTCACGAGTTCAGGAGCATCTGCGATCAATTCCCTAACAGAGAACGTTTCTCCCACGATACTGAGTAAAATGAATGCCCCGAGCATCATTAATCCACCAAACACCGTAATCATCATCGATTTTAATGCGCCAAAACGTGACTTGTCCTTGGTGTACCAGAAGCCAATCAATAAGAAGGACGAAATGGACGTTAACTCCCAGAACAAATAGAGTGTCATCGTGTTGTCAGATTGCACGACTCCGAGCATAGCGGTCATGAAAATCAGTAAGTAGACATAAAAACTACCAAGATCCTCTTTTTCCCTATCCATATAAAATACGGAGTACAATACTACTAACGAACCGATTCCGGTGATCAATAGCGTGAATAATAAACTAAGACCATCTATGTATGAAGTAAACGCAATTCCAAGTGAAGGAATCCATTTCATTTCAGAAATAGCATGACCACCATCCATGACTAACGGCAAAAAACTTGCGTAATAGCCAAACAACACGAGAGGTACAAGTAAAACCAACCAACCTGTATGTATTCCTTTAATTTTCTTATAAACAAAAGGAACGAGTATTGCGAAGATTACAGGTAAAAAAATCAATAACACGAATTCCAAGAGAATCCTCCTTCCAACCATGTTCTTCACTTATTCACATTCCCGAGGCGTAAGCGTGGGCGTATTTGTTAGTATAGCGTAAAACATTTCAAATTGCATAGACGACAGTTGACCATTTATTGCTTTATTCGACTTCCTTCTTATATTATTAGAAGGGGAAAAAATATTTTTTGGGGGTATTATGAAAAATCCATATTTGTTCAGCTATTTACCATTTGTCGCCGTCTTATTATTCAGTTTGACTTTTGGCGTCTATAGCGTAGGGGAGACGCTAATCCTCTTTAAGGAAATTGGTCTCTATCAAGGCATGAGGGAGTTCTTAACCGACCTTCAATTACGCCTCTTTTTACTGACAATGTATGCTTTAGTATTCTTCATGCTATTTGCAGCTTTAAAACTGATTGCCGTCACCATTCATGAAACGGCCTTATTATTTTTCCTAAAAGAAGAAGCAGATGCCTCGTATAGCGCTTCAAAATCCGGTGTGATCATTTACTTTATTGGTGCACTCGCTTCGGTAATCGGTATTCAATCTTGGAAGATGCTAGCATTGATTTTCTTCCTCACGTCTTTCGTTTACTTTATTTACGTAGTGTACAAATTAAGTCCCTTTATGCCATTGACGCACACAGTCGGTTTGATATTCTTTCAAATTATCATTTGGAGCGTCTTGGTGGCGGGACTTGTGTATATCATTTTCCGTCTATACAACGGAGTACTCGCCAGTATCCCGTTAGCCAATCCAGTGAAATAAATGGAAAAGCCTTGCAGATCCAACTAACGGACCTGGCAAGGCTTTTATGGTCGCAACGTTGAGGAGAATGCCCGCAAATGAATTTTTTGATCACGCAGACGCGGGATGGGTGTGGGTCTATCATACCCAATCCAGACTGCCGACGTATAACGATCATTCATGCCGATTGTCCACAAGTCTTTAAACGAATCGGTCGTTCCTGTTTTCGCTCCGGTATATCTCGTTGTGTAAGCTATTCCTTCGCCTGTACCGTTCACAACGACTTCTTTCATCAAGGAACGAATGCTATTGACCGTGGATGGGGACCAAACCGCTTTTGACCTATCTTTCCATTTATACAATACTTCACCTTTACTATCCTTTACCGAGCGAATGGCATGCGGGGTCACGTACGTCCCGTCGATAAAACTCGTAGTGGCTCCGGCAAGCTCCAGTGGCGTGACACCTTTAGAAAATCCACCAAGCGCTGCAGGGTAGGAGCGGTCAGCCGCAACGATGTGTCGGAAATGAAAAGGTGTTAGATGAGAGAATGCCTCGTCGATTCCTACACGTTGCAATAAACGTACAGCCGTTGTGTTATAACTATTCCGGAATGCTTCCCGTACCGTAGTCGTACCAAACTGATAGTGGCCGAAGTTTTTCGGACAATAACCGGCAATACAAATATTGCTACTGTTGACGGGCGTATCCGCATGATACGGCCCACTTTCAAAAAACGGTGCATAGACAAGCAATGGCTTGATTGCTGACCCTGGTTGTCGAACAGCTTGAAAAGCCCGGTTGAAGTCGGTTTTTTTATAGCCCGATCCTGCATATAAACTGATGATCTCACGCATCTCATTGTCGATGACAGCAGCTCCAGCCTGCACACCGCCTGTTCCAATCAGTGCATTCAATCGATTTTCATCATGCTGTTGCTTGTTTGGATCAAGTGCCGTATCGATTGTTACGCCTTTGCTGGCCACTTCTTGCGTACGCCGATTGATTTCACTTTGCCAGCGTTGTCGTTCTTCTGGCGTTTTGGCTTTAGCCATCGACAGATCGAGCCCTTCCGCTTGCGCGATCAGGTCTTTCAATTCTTCTAATACATATGAACTGTACATTGGATAAAACTGTTCTTTGTTCTTAACGTTCAATTGAATGGGCAACTTACTATACTCTTCAAATTGCTCTTGTGTAATGACTTGCTGGTCGAGCATGACTCGAAGAAGTCGTAGTTGACGTTCTTTCGTTTGATCAAAATGCTTGATCGGATTATAAAGAGATGGATTATTTGGAATGGCCGCCAAAAATGCAATTTCTGCCTCATGCAATTTTTCGAGAGGACGGCTGAAGTAGTAACTAGCTGCACCACCGATTCCGTATACTTGATTGCCGAAGTACATTTCATTCAAGTACATTTCCAGGATTTCATCTTTTGTCGATTGTTTTTCCAACTCTGCTGCAAAGAAGAGTTCTTTAAACTTTCGTTCGTACGTTTTCTCAGTTGTTAAATAGCGCATTCGCACGACTTGCTGTGTAATGGTAGAAGCGCCTTGCTGTTTAGCGTCTGCCGCTGCATTGATCGTGAAAGCTCGAAAGATCGCCGCTATATCGTACCCCCGATGCTCATAAAATGTCCGGTCTTCACTTTTTAAAAATAACTGGCGCGTGAAAAACGTCACATCTTGCAAATGGATAGGCTGCCGCCATTCGGTATATTCTTCCGCAAACAATTTCCCGTTACGGTCTTTCATTTGAATAGGGGAGACCATGGCAGGCGTTTCCAACTGCACTGCCTCACGAATAGAAGCATGCAAGGTTTTCGTCTGCGCGGTTTCTGCGTAGATTTGATTTTGGATAAATAATAATAGCGGAACGCAAGCAAGCGTAATCACTAATCCAACCGTTTGTTTCAACTAACTAGCCCCCTGTACTTTCATATCGCTATAGAAAAATATAACATAACACGACACCTGTCGTCTGAAACAATAGGAAATAAAAAAACGCGCTACCGAAAAGGGCGCGTGGTTAATTTACGTATGTTCATTCGCTTCATCTTGCCGGTCTTCTAGGAAATGTTCGAAATCCTGTGTTGGCCGTCGTACTGCCATAGATAGGAACAAATACCCGACGATGAATAATATGCCTGTCACGATGAATACGGCAGGAATCCCGATATATCCACTGACAATTCCACCAAACATCGGTCCGATAATATTACCGAGGAAACGGAAGCTGGTGTTATACCCCATGACCTCACCTTGAACTTCCAGTGGCGCTTCACGACGAACAAGCGCTGTCGTAAGTGGAATCATCCCGCCAGTTGAGATTCCAAATAAGAACCGCAACAAAACAAGTTGCCAAAGTGACGTAACGAACGCCTGTGGGATAATGAAGATGAACGACATGATCAGCAGTAGTCCGAGGATTTTTTCATATCCTACATTGTCGCCAACTTTCCCCCAATACCTAGCGAATAGTAAATTACCGAGACCTGTTGCACTGAACGTCAATCCCGCAAGGAACGCTACATTCGATGCAGCATGAGTCAAATCCGCTACGTAGAGTGACAACAATGGCTGAATGCTGAAATTCCCGACTTGGATCAACGTCGTGACGACCATCACGTTAAACATTAGACGGTGCTTGAACAATCCACCCAAAATGACTTTCCGTGAATACTTTGCAACTTTCCGCACCTGTACCCGCGCTTGCTCTTTAATTCCAAATAACACGAGCAACGTAGCAATCATAACGGAAATAGATGTGATGATGAAAGCATACTCAAACCCAAACGTATCAGCCATCAGACCACCGAGAACGGGGCCGAATAACATTCCCGCAACACCGCCCATTTGCAACGTGCCGAGCATCTTGCCGGCTTCCTCACGTGGCGTTTGAGAAGAAATGAAAGCTAATGAAGTCGGTAAGAAACCTGTAACCAACCCCATTAGTAGTCTCAACACGAAAAAGGTTTCTACGGAATTAACAAAGCCCATTAAAAAAACTGAAATCGTAATGCCAAAACCATTAATGAGCAAAATAGGTTTAAAACCGAAACGATCTGCAAAACGTCCCCAAATAGGTGACATGATCAGTGCGGTAATAAACGTAGCACCAAAAATTAACCCAGCCCACTTCTGGACATATGCGTCAGAATAATCCCCGAATGTTTCAATATATAACGACAGGAACGGCATAATCATCGTCATCGTACCTGCTACAAGAAAGTTCGTGACCCAGATGATAATGAAATTTTTCTTATGTCGACTCAACGTTGAACCGCCTTCCTCCTGTAATGCTTAGATAATATTCAGTATAAAACAATTCGGCAGTCGAAGGAAACATAGTGCTTACATCAAACGTGAATAGAGCGGATGGCGCGGCCCATTGAGCGGTTACGCGAAATAATGAGCGATACTCGCATTGCTACTACGGGTAAACCAACATTGTCCTTTCCTACTATTACGCTTTTTCTCAGCCTACTACACATTGTCAACTAACTGTCACAGTTACAATGATCGAATTTTGCCATCATCTATGATAGACTGTTTTCATATACAAAACATGCACCAAAATGAACAAGCACGCAAATTTGAGGAGGAATATCATGTATCCACAACTATCAACTGAAGTAGCAGAAAACGAAGCACTCGTAACGATGAACACAACAATGGGACCAATCAAAATAAAACTTTTTAAAGAGCGCGTTCCAAAAACAGTTGAAAACTTCTTAACTCACGCAGAAAATGGCTACTACGACGGTATTATTTTCCACCGCGTTATTCCTGAATTCATGATCCAAGGTGGAGATCCAACTGGAACAGGAATGGGCGGAGAGAGTATCTACGGCAACTCATTCCAAGATGAGTTTACTATGGATCTATTCAACTTGCGTGGCGCTTTATCTATGGCAAACTCTGGACCCAACACAAACGGTAGCCAGTTCTTCATCGTACAGGCTTCTTCAGCAAACGCTTCAGCATCACAATTGAAACAGGGTGGATGGCCTGAAGAAATTGCAGCTGCATATGAAGAAAACGGTGGAACACCACATTTAGATCAGAAGCACACTGTATTTGGTCAAGTGTTAGAAGGAATGGACGTTGTCGACAACATTGCCAATGCAAAAACTAACCGTGATAATAAGCCAAACGAAGAAATTAAAATTGAATCAATCGAAATTATCCAAAAGTAATCGGATTTGATTCGTAGGGGGAAACTAGCATGGACTTCGTTCTATTAATGCCGTTTCTTTATTTTCCTGAAGATAAATCAGAATACATCCCAGCAGCAATCTCTTTCGTCATCTTCATGACGCTAATGCTGTTCGTATTTCGTTGGATTATCAAGAAATCCAAACAGCAGGAAGAAGAAACGAAAGAGCTGGAACAACGTATTTTAAAAGAACGACAACAACATAACAACTCAGGACATCCCATCGATTGATCGGGATGTTCTTTTTTAATCAGCCAGTCTCGTAAATTACCAAAATACCTCCAACTGTTCTCTTACTAGCTGTTGTGCTATCATTAAAAGAAAACACAAATCAGGTGACGAATCATGCAAACCATTGAAATGAATAAAAAAGCAGTCTCACTTCTTAAGCAATGGGATCCATTCCAAGAGGGGGAATATGCATATGGTACAGAAATCACTGAAATAGTGACGAAACTCCATCATGTAGATCATCCAGCAGACTTAGCTAAGTATATTCGCGATATCTATGAGCACGCCCATGAAATTTGGATACCATTAGAGAACTGTATGGACATATCCTATAAACTGATTGCTGTTAAATATGAAGCCAAATCAATCGTTACATATTAACTACTCCACGCCATCTATTCAGATGGCTCTTTTTTTGTTCAAAACATCAAAATATGGTATACTATGAAGCGGCCTTAGTGGCAGACTAGATACTACTTTAGATTGGGAGCTGTTTGGCATGTCTCACAAATTTGCAGTAGGAGATGAGCTGACCGGAAAAGTTACCGGCATACAGCCGTACGGTGCGTTTGTAGCGCTGGATGCCTCAACGCAAGGCTTAGTGCACATCTCTGAAATCACGTATGGATTCGTAAAGGATATTCATGAGTTTTTGGAAGTTGGGCAAGAAGTTCACGTCAAAGTATTGGATGTGGATGAAGGGGCTAGTAAAATCAGCTTGTCGATCCGTGCATTACAGGAACCACCAAGTTCTTACCTGAATCACTCTCGTTCTCGTCAATCATTGCAAGAACGCGTGGATCAGCAAGACGCTGATGGTTTTAATTCACTGAAAGATAAACTACAAGGCTGGATTGAACAATCCGGACGTTAATAAAAGGACAGACGTAGAAGTGGTAAGTACTTCTACGTCTGTCCTTTTTGTTTTTGAAATTGCAATCGTTACTACTTATCTAGTCCTTCAGTTTCCTCAATCGATACTGCAAGTTCTGTCTACTCATACCGAGAGAGCTCGCAGTTTTTGTAATGTTATGATCATGTAGCTCCATTGCTTTTTGAAGATAATACTTCTCGGCTTCACGTAAATACTGATCAAACGGTACTAGCTTTGAATCGCTTTGAACGATAAAATCTCTTGGTTGTGAAGCGTCATTCGCTTTAGATTCCACTTTCATCTTAAATTGCAGAGGTAACATGTCGAAAGTGAGCGTATTTTCTGTTGTACGCATGGATGAGACTTCGTCGAGAAGCAGCTCGAGCTCTCGCAAATTCCCCGGCCATCCGTATGCAATAAGTGATTCTCTTACCTTTTCATCGATTTTCGTTAATCCTGTTCCTAGCGACTCTATTCTACTCTTTAAATACGATTCAGCAAAAGGGATAATATCTTCCGGACGCTTTCGAAGAGGGGGAATCCTAATGGTGAAAGAGGCGAAAAAGTAGTAAAGCTCTTTTAGCAATGTGCCCGATGCGATAAGCTCGACTGGATCATCCCCGATACTTGCAATGAATTGATGACTGGATGTTTTCTGTAAGACAAACAGCAATGCCTGTTGCAAAGAGATCGATAAATTATCGATACGTTCGCAAAATAACGTCATAGACGGTTGCTGCTGCAACGTTTCTTCGAGTTGTTGAATGATATCTGTATCCGCATGTAGACAATGGAAAGTGTGGAAAACCCTCTCGTTTTCAACTGATCCATAGTGAATAGCCTCAGCCAGATTATCCTTCCCTACACCTGTTTCTCCAATTAATAAAACTGGTAATCCAGCCTCTGCTGCTTTCTCGGCGGTGGAAATGACCGATTTCATGACAGCTGAATGGGCAGTAATTTGAGTGAATGTAATCGGTCCGCGATTTTTACGCAATGGTTGTAAAACAAATCTTTCCAATGCGGTAATATCTTGAGCGAACTCAATCGCACCGATTAACTCTTGTTGTTCATAAATAGGGTACGTGTCATTCATCGTCGTGATTTCTACTTTATTCGTATTCCAATATCTCTGCTTCACACGCAATTGCGGTTCTCCACTTTGTAATACTTTCAATAACGTACTCTCATTTTTATCAAAGTTAAATAACTCCAAAATGGAATGATCTTTTATATCTTCAAGATTTAATCCTTCAATGTCCTTCATTTTGCGGTTATAGACAATGGTTCGTCCTGAATGATCCACAGCGTGTATACCGATATTTGCATGGTCTACTGCAAACTGATTGCATATATTCAATAATTTTTCGTATGTTTTCAATTGAAACACCTTCCTACTGTATGTACTATCGTATTTCAGTCGCCAAGTTAATAGAATTTAAAAATAATTACAATAAAAAGCTTGCAATGTGCAATGTTTTCTTGCATCATTATAAATGTAAACGCTATCAAACGCAAATAATTTTTGCGTTCTACTTATAAAGGAGGATTTGATTCCAAATGATTCCATACAAACACGAACCGTTCACTGATTTTACAGTTAAAGAAAATCGCCAAGCGTATGAAGAAGGCTTAACAGTTGTAGAAAGTTATCTAGGACAAGATTATCCGCTAATTATCGGTGGCGAACGCATAATGACAGACAAGAAGTTAGCATCCACTAACCCTTCCAATAAAAAAGAGATCATCGGCGATGTCTCGCAAGCTAGTCGTGATCTAGCAGAACAAGCGATGAATACTGCGAAAGAAACATTCAAAACGTGGAGAAAAGTCAAGCCGGAATTTCGTGCGGATGTATTATTTAAAGCGGCTGCAATCGTTAGACGTCGTAAGTTTGAGTTTTCTGCACTGCTTACAAAGGAAGCCGGAAAGCCTTGGAATGAAGCAGATGCAGATGTCGCTGAAGGTATCGACTTTATGGAATATTACGCCCGTCAGATGCTTAGACTAAAAGAAGGTATGCATGTGGAGAGTAGACCAGGTGAATATAACCGATTCGATTATGTACCACTTGGTGTAGGGGTAGTGATTTCACCATGGAATTTCGCATTTGCGATCATGGCGGGTACAACAGTAGGTGCACTTGTAACAGGAAACACCGTCCTGTTGAAGCCGGCTTCCACAACAACGGTCGTTGCCTATAAATTTATTGAAGTACTGGAAGAGGCGGGAATGCCAGCTGGTGTCGTCAACTTCATCCCAGGATCAGGTTCTGAGATTGGTGACTACTTGGTCGACCATAAAGATACTCGTTTCGTTTCATTCACAGGTTCACGTGAAGTAGGTACACGTATTTTTGAACGTGCGGCCAAAGTACATGACGGTCAAATTTGGTTGAAACGTGTGATTGCGGAGATGGGCGGTAAAGATACGATTGTTGTCGACAATGAAGCGGATTTAGAATTGGCTGCGCAATCTATCGTGTCTTCATCATTCGGATTCAGTGGCCAAAAGTGTTCAGCGTGTTCCCGTGCGATCATTCATGAAGATGTTTACGATGAAGTAGTAAAGCGCGTAGAAGAAATCACGAAGTCATATAACTGGGGTGATCCAATCGATGGCAACAACACAGCGGGTCCAGTTATTGACCAGGCAGCTTTTGATAAAATCATGGATTATATTGAAATAGGCAAGCAAGAGGGACGTCTCATTGCGGGTGGTACTGGTGACGATTCGAAAGGATACTTCATTGCGCCAACCGTATTCGCAGATGTGGATCCAAATGCACGAATTTCCCAAGAAGAAATCTTCGGTCCAGTCGTGGCGCTTTCAAAAGCTTCATCGTTTACAGAAGCGATTGAATTTGCAAACGATACAGACTACGGTCTAACAGGTGCGGTCATTACGAAGAACCGACACCATATTGAGCAAGCTCGAGAAGACTTCCATGTAGGTAATCTATATTTCAACAGAGGTTGTACAGGCGCTATCGTTGGATACCAGCCTTTTGGCGGTTTCAACATGTCCGGTACTGATTCAAAAGCCGGCGGACCTGATTACTTGCAACTGCATATGCAAGGGAAAACGACATCCGAGATGCTGTAAATCGTTGAGGTGAATTTGAAGGAGTGAACGAATATGACGAAAACGACGAGAGTGATTGAGAAAACAAAAAAATATGGTGCAAATAACTATAATCCGCTACCCATCGTTATTTCTGAAGCGGAAGGTGTTTGGGTAACAGATCCTGAAGGTACTAAGTATTTGGATATGTTAGCTGCTTATTCTGCGCTCAACCAAGGACATCGCCATCCGAAAATCATTCAAGCGCTGAAGGACCAAGCGGATCGTGTAACGCTAACTTCACGTGCATTTCATAATGATCAATTAGGTCCGTGGTATGAAAAAATGGCAGAGCTTTCAGGTAAAAACATGGTTTTGCCTATGAACACTGGCGCAGAGGCAGTGGAGACAGCTTTAAAAGCTGCGAGACGCTGGGCGTATGATGTGAAAGGCGTAGCAGGCAACCATGCTGAAATTATCGCATGTGTAGGAAATTTCCACGGACGTACACTGGGGGCAGTTTCCTTGTCATCCGATCCTGAATATAAAAAAGGATTCGGTCCATTGCTACCTGGAATCAAGTTAGTAGAGTACGGGAATATCGATGCATTGAAAGCAGCTATTACTTCCAATACAGCTGCTTTCCTAATTGAGCCGATCCAAGGAGAGGCTGGAATCATTATTCCGCCTGAAGGATTCATGAAGGAAGCTTCGAAATTATGTAAAGAGGAAAACATTCTCTTTATAGCGGATGAAATTCAAGCAGGACTCTGTCGTACAGGCGAAATGTTTGCCTGTAACTACGAAGGCGTGACGCCAGATATGTATATCCTTGGTAAGGCGCTTGGCGGAGGAGTATACCCAATTTCCTGTGTACTAGCGAATGATAACGTCCTAGGTGTATTCAATCCGGGATCTCATGGATCAACATTTGGTGGAAATCCAATGGCGTGCGCAGTATCTTTAGCGGCAATTGAAGTGTTGGAAGACGAGGAGCTTGCGAAACAATCCAAGGAATTAGGAAATTATTTCATGGATGAACTGAAAAAAATATCACATCCTGCAATTAAAGAAGTGCGTGGACGTGGATTGTTTATTGGAGTGGAATTAACCGAACCGGCACGCCCGTATTGTGAAGAGCTAAAAAAGCTAGGTTTATTATGTAAAGAAACACATGATACAGTAATTCGTTTCGCTCCACCATTGATTATTAAGAAAGATGAGTTGGATTGGGCATTGGAAAAGATTCGCACAGTATTTAACAAGTAAGTCATACACTACCACCGAGATTTTACATCACGAAAAAATTCGAAAAAGATTTGGAATCGATGACTGGATGTTTGACTATGCCCGTGTTATAATGTGTCCGTGAAAGACAAAAACAAACAAAGAGGCGAGCCATACAATGACAGAAAACCTGAATCTATTTACGTCTACACAAGTTGTTATAAAAGATGCACTTGAAAAGCTAGGCTATGATGAAGGAATGTATGAACTATTGAAAGAACCACTTCTTATGGTAGAAGTACGTATTCCTATCCGTATGGACGATGGAAAAGTGAAAGTATTTACTGGATACCGCGGTCAACACAATGATGCTGTTGGACCGACAAAAGGTGGAATTCGTTACCATCCTAACGTTAGTGCGGAAGAAGTAAAGGCACTTTCTATGTGGATGACACTTAAAGCAGGAATTGTAGACTTACCATATGGTGGTGCTAAAGGTGGCATCATATGCGATCCGCGAGAAATGTCGATGGGCGAATTAGAACGTTTAAGCCGTGGCTATGTGCGTGCACTTAGTCAGGTAATGGGACCTGCAAAGGATATTCCTGCACCGGACGTCTTTACGAATTCACAAATCATGGCATGGATGATGGATGAATATAGTAAAATTGATGAATTCAACTCACCTGGTTTCATTACAGGGAAGCCAGTCGTACTTGGCGGTTCACATGGCCGCGAGCGCGCAACAGCTGAAGGTGTAACGATCATTATTAATGAGGCGGCAAAACGTCGTAATATTGATATGAAGGGTGCACGTGTAATCATCCAAGGATTTGGTAACGCAGGCAGTTTCCTATCTAAGTTTTTACATGATTCAGGCGCGAAAGTAATCGGTATTTCCGATGCATACGGTGCATTGTATGATCCGGATGGTTTAGATATCGACTATCTACTTGATCGTCGTGACAGCTTTGGAACAGTCACTACATTATTCGACAATACGCTAACAAATGCGGAATTACTCGAAATGGAATGTGATATTCTAGTTCCAGCGGCAATCGAAAATCAAATCACAGAAAAAAATGCTCATAATATCAAAGCGAACATCGTAGTGGAAGCAGCTAACGGTCCAACTACTTCGGAAGCGACAAAAATCCTAACAGATCGCGGTATTCTACTAGTGCCTGACGTATTGGCTAGCGCTGGTGGCGTAACAGTATCGTATTTTGAATGGGTTCAGAATAATATGGGGTATTACTGGTCTGAAGAAGAAGTACGTGAAAAAATGACAGCGAAGATGGTTCAAGCATTTGAAAATGTTTACAACATCGCAACTACACGTAATATCGATATGCGTTTAGCGGCATATATGATTGGTGTACGTAAAACAGCGGAAGCAAGCCGTTTCCGTGGTTGGGTATAAAAGTGATAAAAGGCATCTCCTCGAGTGTGAGGAGATGCCTTTTATATTTGTTTAATGGATGAAGTGGATTGGATCTCTTCGGTAGATTTCGGTTCCTCTTCTCTGCGCCAATACGTAAAAAGAACTTGTAACGCCATGAGACCAGATAATCCGATAACGATATAAAGGAAGCGTGCTAATGGCTGGTAAGCACCTTCTGTTAGTTGTGCGATGACATCAAAACGAAAAATCCCGACAACGCCCCAGTTTAATGCGCCGATTAACGCAATTGCTAACGTAACTTTTTGCAATGTTTCCATTTTATCTCCTCCTATGAAAAGTATATCCTGTTTTTAGAACACTATACTTGCATCGTTAATACATCTTTTTCATAATAGGAAGTAAGAAGAAGAAGAAGAAGAAGAAGAAGAAGAAGAAGAAGAAGAAGAAGAAGAAGAAGAAGAAGAAGAAGAAGAAGAAGAAGAAGGAGGCGTACGATGTGGATAATTTTATTTTCAACAATCCGACTAAATTAATATTCGGCAAAGATCAACTGCAGCATTTACCAGAAGAACTTGAAAGATACGGTAAAAAGGTACTCTTAGTATATGGTGGCGGCAGTATTAAACGTAATGGCTTGTATGATGAGATCATGACATTATTGAACGACAATGATTTTGAAGTAGTAGAGATGCCAGGCGTTGAACCGAATCCCCGACTGTCAACAGCTAAAAGAGGCGCAGACCTTTGTAAAGAACATCATATCGATGTGATTATCGCAGCAGGTGGTGGTTCTGTTATAGACTGTACGAAGTTGATTGCTTCTGCAGCGAAATACGATGGTGATCCTTGGGACTTCGTAACAGGCAAAGCAACACCTAAAGAAGCATTGCCATTTGGAACGGTGCTGACGCTTACTGCGACTAGTTCAGAGATGAATGCGGGTTCTGTTATTACTAATGAAGAAACACAGGAGAAATATGGATGGGGCGGACCGTTAAACTATCCAAAGTTCTCTATATTGGATCCCGAATATACATTGTCAGTACCGCTCGATCAAACGGTCAATGGTATTGTTGATACGATGTCCCACATGTTAGAGCAATACTTCCATACTGCAAATAATGCTTCGTTCCAAGATGAACTATGTGAAGCGGCATTGCGTTCCGTTATGAAGACTGGAGAGCAGCTCGTGAAAGATCCGGAGAACGTAGAGCTTCGCGAATCCATGATGTTTGCAGGAGTTTGGGGATTAAATGGTTTTCTATCGATGGGTACAAAAGGGGATTGGGGTACGCATACTATCGAACACGCTGTCTCTGCTGTCTACGACATTCCTCACGCTGGCGGTTTAGCGATTTTATTCCCGCACTGGATGAAGCAAACATTCCCGAAAAATCCACAACGCTTTGTTCAGTTGGCGGTTCGTGTATTCGGAGTAGATCCAGCTGATAAGTCGGACGAGGAAATTGCGATCGAAGGAATTGACTCTTTAAGTGCTTATTGGAAGAAGATTGGCGCACCTGTTACGTTAGCTGATTATGATATTGATGACTCTAAATTGGAGTTAATGGTAGAAAAAGCAGTTGTGAATGGGCCGGTCGGTAGATTCGCTCAATTATCCAAAGATGAAGTTTTCACTTTATTGAAGGCTAGTTTGTAACCTCTATAATCATTTGTTAATTGCATAAAAAAGACTGAAAGCATAGCCGGTACAGGGTTTGCTTTCAGTTTATCACGTCAGGTCACGTCGACTTGGCGTTTTATTATGGATAAATAACGAGTTCTACCGATTCTACATAGGAAAGCGTAGTGAGTTCTATATAGAGTGCGGAGGTAGATTTTTTAGGATGTGCCATAAGTTTGAATTGCAATTCGTGGTGATATTGGCGTTCAGGTGTTTGAAATTGTTTGATACGCATATGGTCAATTTCCATATGTTCTTCATTCAAGTACCTGACGAGATCGTCAATTTTAGACTTTTGAGTAATGATGACCGTACAATTTGCTTCTTTAGTGCGCAAGCGTTTAGGGCCGAATCTGCCTAATAAAGGCGCTACTAGCTCGATGACGATCATTACACTCACTACAGTGAACAATGCCTCGATATAGAAGCCTGCACCTACCGCGATACCAATTCCCGCTGCCCCCCAAATCATGGCAGCTGTAGTAAGCCCGGTAATATTATCATTGTCCCTGCGCAATATAGCTCCGGCACCTAGGAACCCGACACCACTGACGATTTGTGCGGATAGTCGCAAAGGATCCATTGTAATATTAATATCATTACGAGCGGGGACTAAATAAGCGGCTTCCATTGAGATGATTGTCAATAGACAACTGAAGGTAGCGATGACTGCACTCGTTTTTAGTCCAATAGGTTTTTTTTTGATCTCACGCTCCACGCCCATAATGATACTTAGTACTAGGGCGATACTGATTTTTATTAATGCTTCTCCATTAAATGAATCGGCAAGGATCGTTAACATAAATTATCCCCCCTTCACTTACAAAATAGGAAGATTACCTATATACTCTCTTTTATACGGCAATCGATTGGTACATGCCTCTTCTTCTATTGTAATGGGAAGAGAGATAGAAAGAGAAGTGATATTTTGAATAAACCGCTAATACATCCCTATATACCCATTGCGATTGGTGTCCTAACTATTGGACTATCCGCAATCTTTGTAAAAATGGCTACTGCAGATGCAGGAGTCATCGCCTTTTATCGTATGTTCTTTTCAGTTGTTATTATGCTTCCGTTATTTTTAATTTCTTATCGTAGCGAACTCAAGTCGTTAACAAAAAAGGATTGGCTGTTTACTGCGAGTTCAGGAATCCTTCTAGCAGTTCATTTTATACTGTGGTTCGAATCCTTAAACTACACGTCAGTTGCCAGCTCGACTGTATTAGTGACGCTGCAACCAATTTTTGCTTTAGCAGGTACCGCATTGTTCTTTAAAGAAATCATTACAGGAAAGATGCTGACTGCTGTTTTCATTGCATTAACAGGAAGCTTCATTATTAGTTGGGGAGATTTTCAAGTAAGTGGAGCTGCGTTATTTGGAGATATACTGGCATTACTCGCTTGTGCATTCGTTACCGCATATTTATTAATAGGTCAAAATGTGCGTAAAAGAATATCACTCGTGACGTATACCTTTCTTATTTATTCCGTGAGTTCGGTTGCACTGTTTTTCTATGTGCTCATCACGCAAGAACCTTTCTTCGGATATCCCACTTCGGATTGGGGATGGTTTCTAGCTTTGGCTATCTTACCGAATCTGTTGGGGCATACGTTATTCAACTGGGCAGTCAAATGGGTGAGCACAAATGTCGTGTCGATCGCCGTTCTGTTTGAGCCGGTACTCGCTTCAATTGCTGCGTTTTTTGTGTTGCACGAAAAAATAACTTCTCTACAATTAAGAGGTGCAATCGTTGTCCTGATAGGGGTTTTGCTGTTTGTTATTGATATAAAAGCAATAAAGAAAAAACTATTTACGAAAAACACTTGATTTCTCTATACGATCTATTGTATATTAGTTCTTGTCGCTTCGGACGTAATCGAAAACAACATAAAAAACTTTTTTAAAAAAGTTGTTGACTTCGACAAAAACCGAGTGTAAGATAGAGAAGTCGCTTTTATACGACTAACAAACACGAACCTTGAAAACTGAACAGCAAAACGTTAACGAAATACAGTTTGTGCACCTCGCGGTGACACAAACAAAATGAGTATCTTAATTGATGCCAGCAAATGAAACTCGAGCTAATCGATTTTTCATGTAACTGGTTGACGAGATGTTGTGGAGTGCTAGGAAGTGATCGAGCGAAAGAGGGAGCGTACTTCAGGTACGTGACCGACTGAGTGAGTGAAACTGACAACGCAATCCGCGGCATATCGTCAATCAGTATTATGGAGAGTTTGATCCTGGCTCAGGACGAACGCTGGCGGCATGCCTAATACATGCAAGTCGAGCG